>CAVOCL010000177.1:0-4944 GCA_963694185.1 Dehalococcoidia bacterium | reverse complement strand
CGGAGCTGACGGATCGCTTCCGGGTTTGGTTGCCAGCACGTTGCCCCACTCGTCGATCGATACCTCGAGCCCGGCCGCTCGTGCGCGGTCTGCCAGATATCCAGCGGTTCCTTCTTCCCAATAAGAAATGCATGTGAATTTTCCTAAGTCGGAAAGAATTTCAAGTGCTTTTGATTCAAGGGAATTTGAGTTCAATGTCATCTCGTTCAGATTTGGCCAGATTGACCAGGGTGATTTGGGGGCAGGCGTTGAATTGAATGACAGGATACGGGCTGATTCATCGCTGCGCGCCTCGCAAATTCTGAATCAAGTTCTACAATGCGCCGAGTTCTTACTATCGCTCTTACTGCACCCGCAACGAAATGGAACTTGAATCAACATGCCTGAAGTGCTCGTATTTTCTGGACCCGCCCTGCCATTACTCGATATGGCGAAAGAAATGAAGCCCAAAGATTGGAATCTTCATATTCGAACCACAGATTCTTCAGAATCCGAGGTAGCTGAAGCAGCAGAAAAAGCTGATTTCATTCTCGTGTTCGGCCATGGCGTGTCCGATGACGTGCTTCGCCTGGCGAAAAAGACAAAACTGGTTCAGCTATGTTCTGCCGGGTTCGATGGAATCAACCTTGGACTGGCCGGCGAAATGGGTATCCCGGTTGCAAACAACGGTGGTGCCAACGCAATACCGGTTGCCGAGTTCGCAATCACGCTGGCGCTCGCAACTATCCGCCACCTGATCGTCTCCGCAACCGACACCCAAGCTGGCGACTGGATGCGACCTGAAGTCGACGGTCGTGATTCCCACGAATTGTTCGGATCAACAGTCGGGATAATTGGGGCGGGTAAAATCGGCAGCAACGTCGCAGGAATGCTGCGGGGATTCGAAACCACGACTCTCTACACCGATAAGGTGCGAAGTGAAAAAGCTGAAGGATACGGCGCAACCCGTGTCGAACTCGATGAGCTGCTTGAACGCTCCGACATCGTTACTCTGCACACTCCGCTCGATAACAGCACACAAGGCATGATCGGCACCCGGGAGCTTCGTTTGATGAAACGCACCGCAGTGCTAATCAACACCTGCCGTGGTCCGGTAGTAAACGAGCTAGAACTACAGGCTGCACTTGAAGACGAGGAAATATGGGGAGCAGGTCTCGACGTGTTCGAACAGGAACCAGTCGACCCAAACAACCCATTACTGAAGCTCGAAAACGTAGTAGTTGCTCCGCATATTGCCGGGAAGAGTTACGAAAGCTATCCGAGAAGAGTACGATTTGCCTTCGAAAATATGGTGAAAGTCTGGCAAGGTGGGCAGCCCGGCAGCATAGTAAATCCTGAATAGTCCGAATTTCATTCGACATCCATCCACATCCATCCTTAATCAATCTGTAAATCGAGATATATGAGTCCAGAAGCTAAAGACGTTCGAGTTCTATTTTTAGGCCCAAAAGGCGGTTCCGGAGCGTTCGGTGCCGACAGTGAGCAACAGAGCAAAGCAGCTAGAGATATGGGCGCGGAGTTTGTTGTCTACGAAGGCGATAGCGAAGGCGAGTTGATCGAAGCGCTGAAAGATGTAGACGTCGCAATTAACCAGGGGCATGGCTGGGATCCAAAGATGTTTGCGCACATCGGCAACAACGGGCGCTGCAAAGGTCTCGCTTCAGGCGGCCATGGTTTTGACGGGATGGACCTCGAAGCTGCTGTCGAGAACGGCGCGATCCTGTCGAACGCAGCTTCTTTCGGCACCGAAGAAGTTAGCAACCAGACGATGTTGCACTTTCTGGTCTGCTCACGAAAATTTGTACTTCACGACAAGCTCGTCAAAAACGGCACATGGACCCGTGAGCATCTTGCACCGATGGGACATATTTCGGGCGAAACGTTCGGGATCATTGGACTTGGCAACATCGGCCGGGCGGTTGCTCGTAAAGCGCTTGCATTTGGAATGAAAGTGATCGCCTACGATCCGTTCGTTTCCTCGTGGGACGCAAAGGAATATGACGTCGAGATAGTCGGGACTCCCCAGGAAGTTGCGAAACGCTCCGACTACGTGACGCTACACACGTACCTGAACGACCAGACACGCCACATGGTGAATGCAGAGTTCTTCAGACTGATGAAACCAACGGCATATCTGATCAACTGCTCGCGCGGACCGGTAGTCGATGAAAAAGCATTGATAGCAGCGTTGCAAAATAACGAGATCGCTGGTGCGGGTCTCGATGTGTTCGAGCAAGAGCCCGTCGACCCGAACAATCCATTGCTGAAAATGGACAACGTTTCCGTAACCAATCACTACGCCTCGTACAGCGAACTGGCATTTGACAGGGCGAAAACTCAAGTGGGCGAAGAGGCGATGCGAATAGCGCTCGGTCACTGGCCGATGTCGTTGATCAACCCCGACGTACGCTCGACCGTCGAGCCTCGTAAGCCGGCAGTTAGCTGGGAGGTAATGCTTGCCGAGCAGGGCAAGTAGTTTCCGGTCACTTTCTAAATCCTCAATTTTTATCTCACGGAGTAACGAAAAATGGCAAAGCAACGAGTCGTAGTTCTAGGCCCCACGACCGACGATCCTCTGCATCACGAACGAGCCGAAATGGCCGATCTTGATGTCGAATTCATCCAGGAGGCACCAAAGTCCGAGGGTGAGGCGATCGAAGCGGTCCGCGGCGCCGACGCAATCATGATGCGAGGTGGCTGGGGTACCGAACAGGTGATTCGCGCCGCCGATGCAGCGAAGGTTCTGGCGGTGTATTCACACGGCTTCAATCACATCGATGTCGAAGCTGCCACCGACATGGGCATCATCGTTACAAACGGTGCGGGTATGTGTGCGGAGGAAGTTTCGAATCAGGCAGTGACAATGACACTCGCCTTAAATCGACAGCTTGTTCAGTCGACACTTCAACTTCGCGCTGGAGACTGGGATCCATCGGCACTTAGCCCTATCGGAGCAATCGATGAGCAGACTCTAGGGATCATCGGTTTCGGCAACATTGGCCGACAGGTTGCTCGCAAGCTCGGTCAGGGTTGGCGGATGGATACACTCGTTTACGATCCATATGTGGCACCGTGGATCATCAGCGAATATGGCGTTGAACAAGTATTTGAATTGAACGATCTGTGTGAACGCGCCGATTACATTGTGGTTGTTGTTCCGTTGAACACTGAAACGTTCCACATGGTTGGAAAAGAACAGTTCGATGTGATGAAGAAATCGGCCTACTACATTAACGTTTGCCGTGGTTCAGTTACCGACGAGCCAGCCATGATCGACGCTCTGCAACAAGGCAAGATTCGTGGTGCGGGTCTCGATGTGTTCGAGCAAGAACCGGTCGATCCGAATAACCCGCTGCTGCAGATGGAAAATGTAATCACGGCACCCCACTCGGCAGGCCAATCGACTCGTTCGGCGTGGCTGGCGCGCCAGCGTGCTTCTCAGCAGGTTGCTGCGGTACTTCGGGGTGAGTGGCCGAGTGCCGGTCAGAATCCGGAGGTCACTTCGAAACTCGATGAGAAGAGTCGAATGCCGGGTTCGGCAGGACTCGTCACAGGTCACGGCGAATAGACTTTCGCAATAGATCGTAATCAAGAGTCGGCGGGGTTTGGGTGTTCAGATCCCGTCGGCTTTTTTGTTTGCGCTGTTACGGTGGCGCAACGATAATCCAGCCGTTCTGCACCCCTGAGCCATCTCTATGACCAAAAATCTCCGCATCGCAACACTTGGTATTCATCACGAGACCAACACTTTCGCCAGTAACCCAACGACTATGGATAGTTTTAAGGTCTCCGGGATGCAGACGTACGCCGTGCAGCGTGGACAGCAGTACTACGACATGCACGAGAAGTCTCAGACTTCGATGTCGGGCTACATTCAAGGTGCTAAGAAGCATGGCTTCGATTTAGTATCGCTGATGTTCGCCGCTACCGATCCCGCTGGAACGATTAGTGCCGAGGTCTTCGACACGCTTGGCGGCGAGGCGCTCGATATGCTGCGGGATCAGGGTCCGTTCGATGGTGTGCTGTTGAACCAGATGGGTGCGGCAGTATCCGAGGAATACCCGGATATGGACGGCGAGCTGGCGCGTCGGGTGCGAGAGATCGTTGGGCAAGACGTTCCGGTGGCGATGACACTTGATCTGCACGCAAACGTTTCGCAGCAGATGTCCGATGAAACCGACGCACTGGTGATCTACAAGACCAACCCGCACACCGATGCCGTGCCGAGGGCTCTCGATGCCTGCGACTTGATCGTTCGGATGGCTGAAGAAAAGTGGCGACCCGCTAAGTGGCTCGAACAGCCACCGATGGTTGTCGGTATTTTCCAGCACGACACACGCGATATGCCGATGAAGGCGGTCATCGACGATCTCGAAACAGTGCTCGCTCAGCCGGGCATCGTTGGCGGATCGATTGGCGAGGGCTATCCGTGGTCAGATGTTCACGAAAACGGACTCGCCTGCTACGTGTTGCACGAGGATTCTGTGGAGGAAGCCAAAAAGGCCGCACGGTGGATCGCCGATCGGGCCTGGGCAAATCGTGAAGTGCTGTATGAACCGGTGGGTCCTTCACCTTCGGAAGCGGTCGCAAACGCTTTGATCTCGGCCGCTAATAAACCCGACGAATCTGGTCCAATCGTGCTTTTAGACGTGGGTGACAACATCGGCGCTGGCAGCTCAGGCGACAGCACGTTCCTGCTCGCCGAAGCAGTGAAGCAAGGTGCGAAATCTTGGCTGCAGACAGTGCGTGATTCCGAAGCAATCGCCGTGTGCCTCGAAGCCGGAATTGGTGCGACTGTAACCGTCGAAGTTGGGGGCAAGACCGACTCGCTTCACGGCGTTCCAGTTCAGCTCACCGGTCGCATCACAAGAATGTCGGACGGACGTTTTGAAGACACTGGAGTGGTGCACGCAGGTTGGCGATACTTCGATGGTGGGACCACTG
>CAVOCL010000176.1:0-4998 GCA_963694185.1 Dehalococcoidia bacterium | reverse complement strand
GATCTCTCGTACTGCCTGCCCAACACTCTTGCCACCCGCAACGGCAACTTCGACTTGTCTGAGCTTATTGAGTACTTGTTCCGGGCTATGACCTTTTCTTGGCATTTCTGACTCCCTTCAATATGTCTATTATCTGATCTTTCAGATGGACACGTTTGAGGGGGGCAGGTCAAACGCTATCGGGGGCAGGTCAATCTGGTCGACATATTTCCGACTGCCCGTGGGCGCGTGCTCGATCGCGCCCTTAAGCATTGGCCTTATGCTATTTGTCCGTGGCGCGTTGGAAGATTGGATTTAATTGACGACATTCGAGCTCCTCACGATAACGTCCACTACTGCGGGGATTACACCGAGAATTTTGGGCTTGAATCAGCAGTACTAAGCGCCAAGCGAGTGGTTTCGGAGCTTGCGAACAGGTAGCAACCTGATGAGGGCGGTCAATGCCGATGTATGTGTGGATGTACCTCGGGGCCAGATGGTGGGTTATCGTGGCTGTGGTCGTGCTTCTGCCAATCGTACGTTTGTAGTTCATCGGTCAAAGTAACTTCGCCATCGAAAACAGTTTTTACTTCAGCGATTCCGCGCTCTCGGTTTTCAGGTGCCGAGAGATCAGGACCTACGTGAACCAGAAATAGCTCTTTCACCCCAGCTTCAGCTGCCATTTCGGCGGCACCAAGCGTTCCGGTCTGGCCGATATCGTTGGGTCTGGCGTCATATACCGATTCGAAGTTGCCACACATTGAAACGAGAGCGTCGGCACCCCGTGCCAATTCGACGATTCGCTCGCATGGTTCGGTGTCACCTGTGAATACGATCGAGCCTTCTGATGTGTCCAGACGATACGCCAAAGAATCGTGGTACGGCTCGACATGCTCGGCAGGGGCGGCGGTAATTTCAAAATCGTTCCCTGTAAAAACTGTTCCAGGGCCTACGTCTTTTGCTATCACGTTCATCCGCGGCCTTGGAAGAATCCCGCCCCGTTTTTGATACGTCGATTTGCTTAGCGGGTGGTTGGTACGAGCGTTGATGTCATATGCGAAAGCACCTTTTTCCCCTATCAACCTTTCGGTAATCGACTCTGTGTTGTTCGGCCCAAAAGCACGCAGTGGCTCTTCTTTCCCGACGCTCTCATCCCAGCGGGTCATCATGAAACATGGGTAGTCGACATCGTGGTCGAAGTGGTGGTGCGTGAAGAACAGATAGTCGATGTCCAGTGGGTGCAGTCCGGTCTGTGCCATCTTGTATGTAGTCGCTGGACCACAATCGAACATGATCTTCCTGCCGCCGACGTCGACGATGTGCGATGATCCGAATCGCGCTTTAATCGGTCTCGGTCCACCTGATCCCAACACATGTAGTTTCGCCATGATTTGTTCCTTCGCTCGTGATTGGCATATGGATGGGAAATCTTCTTGAATTCCCTCGAAAAGCGCAACTTAGAGGCAACGGAGTTGCATTTTGGGTGAGTACGGTCGCTCTGCTTCCCAAGCAAGGGGTAGCGAGTTCGATCCTCGTCTCCCGCTCCATATGGAACCAAACTAAAAAGCCCTCGGAGAAATCTGGGGGCTTTTTTTCTTATGTCGACTGGTGCGTTTGGACGAGCGTGATTCGGGAATTCAGCCCAAAGTAAATTCAAACGAACCCCAGCTGGAATAGTCTGTACCATCTGATTCGCGAATCGTGAAATGAACCAACCCGCCTGAATCCAGCTCAGCCGGGTCAACTGAGGAGAGCAGTGATATGCTCGGAACTCCAAAGATTGAGTTTGGCTACAACCCACCGGTAGGCGATCGGGGCAAAGAAACGATCAGGCCAAACGAGTATCTCGACGATCTTAAAAATGCGCTCGATGTTGCCACGCAGGGGTTCAGCTCGATTTGGGTGTCTGATCATCTGAACTACGCCGAGGAATGGCGGCTCGAATGTTGGACTGTGCTTACGTGGATAGCGTCCAAGTACCCCGATGTCGGCCTCAGCACGATCGTGATGAGCAACTCGTTCCGGAATCCCGCGCTCGTCGCGAAAATGGCGGCCACTCTCCAGGTGCTAAGCGGAGGTAGGTTCACCCTCGGCTACGGCGGAGGCTGGCACGAGGGCGAGCACAAGGCGTTCGGCTTCGACTATCCACGTTCCGGCGAGCGGATCGATCGTCTCGAGGAGGCGATACAGCTGATTCGTGCGCTATGGACAGATTCACCGGCTAGCTTCTCGGGGCGCTTCTACTCGGTCGACAACGCCTATGCCGAACCGAGGCCTGATCCGATTCCAAAGATTATGATCGGTGCTTCTGGCGAGAAGATGGCACTTCGGGTCGTAGCGAAATATGCGGACTGGTGGAACGACGTGGCACGTCCGCTTCCCGACCTGCAGCACAAGCTAGATGTGCTTCGTGCTCACTGCGATGATGTTGGCCGTGATTTCAACTCGATTCGAAAGACGCTGTCGATCCCAACTTTCATCGACAAATCTCACAAGCGCGCATTGGAGCAAGCGGGCCTCACCGACCAGGATGGGGAGACTGCCGTGCCCCGTACTTTGTACACCGCCAAGCCCCACGTTATTGCGGGCGATCCGTCGTCGGTACGTGAGCAGTATCTCGAGCTGCGTGAGATGGGATTTGATCTTATCGTCACGAATTTCGAGAACTTTCAGGAACTTTCAGCGATGAAATTGTTCATGGATGAAGTCATTCCAGAGTTCTCCTAAAAATTCACACTCGGCTTGTTAAATATTCCGCAATTAGTGCGCTTCACAACTAAAGGCTTGTGGGATCGATGTCTGCCTGCCGCTCCAGTTTTACAGAATCGGTTTGGTAGCCCTTCGATCTAACCCAACTTCGCGCTGTTGCACCACCCGCCACCAACGCTATACTCCGTTGCCGCGCGTCCAACACGAATATCAGGAGAACCGGCTTGCCCATCAATCGTATTTTCTCGGCAAATAAAGAAGGTCGAAAAGCGCATTTCTTGCAGATGCATTTCCCTTCGACAGAGCTGGTTGAACTCGCCCATCTTGCGGGCATGGACGGCGTTGATCTCGACGGCGAACAAGGGCACTTTGATCTCTCCGAGATAGACGAAATTTGCCGCCTTGCCAACGCATACGGAATGACGGTCACGGCGCGCGTTCCATCGGTTGATCCAGTGCCGATCAAGCAGTACCTGGCGAGAGGGGTGCAAGGCATTCAGGGCCCGGGCGTTGAAAGCGGTGAGCAGGCGCAGATACTGTCGGATTCCTGCTACTACAACCCACTCGGAAAGCGATCGTGGGGACCCGGAAGAGGGCACTACTACGATCATCAACCCACGATGAAAGATGAGTTCGGCGGTAATGGCGGTTACATCGCCGATGCCAACGAAAATATGTTCGTGATCGCACAGCTCGAAAGTCAGGCAAGCATCGATAATCTCGACGCCATAGTTTCGGTCCCGGGGATTCACTGCATCACGTTTGGGCAAAACGATATGGCGTCGTCGCTTGGCGTTCCCGGTGAACCCGACCACGAGAAGGTCAAAAACGCACACGCTGAACTCGAAAAACGAGCGCGGGCGGCAGGCAAACACCTGCTCTCGGATCGCGTCACCTACATTCGATCGACAAATACTCTTCTAGACGCCATGCGCGGGCATCTAGAAGTGCATCGAAACGACCCCGTCGGCCAGATCAGCTAAGCTTCAGGCGAAATGCCCTGCGCCATTGATTCGGTATTGGGGTATCCCTGTTGTCCGACAAGTCATGTCCCCAACGAAGAAGGCCCCTGTTGAAAATCACCAAAATTACGCCCTGGCTGATTTCGGCCCCGGCACCATATCTCGATACAGCCAGCGACAACCAGGCCACCGGAAACCGCGAGTATCTGTTCGTAGAAGTGAGCACGGATGAAGGCATCACGGGATGGGGCGAGGTCACCGCCGGATCCCCCCGCGCACTCCCCATTTGCGCTGGACTGAAGCATGTAAGCGACTTAATCGAGGGCGACGATCCTCGCCTTATCGAAATGATTTGGAACAAGATATTCCGGACGTATACCTACATGGGGTCGCGCGGCCTGACCACCAATATGATCAGTGCAATCGATATCGCACTATGGGACATTCGAGGCAAGGTTCTAGGGCTACCAATATCGGAACTGTTCGGCGGCCCGGTCCGCGATGGAATTCCGATCTACTGTCACCCGCAAAACGGATCGACAGTCGAAGATACAGCCCAGCATGCAAAAGCAATCGTGGCGACGGGTCAGAAAGCTCTGAAAATTGATCCGTTCCTGCCGAAGCACGAAGAAGAAACGAACGGATATCTGAGCGGAAAACTTAGTGCTGAAGCGGAGAATATGGGTGTTGATCGCATTGCTGCTATACGTGAGGCAGTCGGTCCTGACATCGAAATCATGGTCGACTGTCACGGTCGCTTCGATGTTCCTACGGCGATTCGTCTAGGGAAGGCTCTTGAGCCGTACAATCTCTGGTGGTTCGAAGAGCCGATTCCGGTTGAAAGCACCCACGCGCTAAGGCAGGTTCGTGAAAACGTTTCCGTGCCGATTTGTGTAGGTGAGAGACTTCACACGAGGTGGGATTTCATCCCGATTCTTGAGAACGAACTTGCTGACTTCATCATGCCGGACGTTACGTGGACCGGCGGAATATCCGAAATCAAGAAGATCGCTACGATGGCCGAGGCGTACTACGTCCCCATCTCACCCCACGATGCCAGCGGCCCGATCAACGTCCTGGCGGGTGCGCACGCAATGGCGTCTGTACCGAACCACTACCGTGTCGAGACTTCTAAGGCGAAGCTCAATGCCTACGATGTGTTCATCGACCACCCACTCGATATCAGGGGCGACAAGATTTACCTGTCAGACCGCCCCGGTTTGGGAATCGAGTTGGACAAGGATTACATGCGAGCACACGTAGTTGCCGGTTACGGCGGGTAGTGACCTGAGCGGGGTTCCACTCAGCATTGAACTACGATTCAGGTGTGACCCCGCCTGAGGCGAAC
>CAVOCL010000175.1:0-5001 GCA_963694185.1 Dehalococcoidia bacterium | reverse complement strand
GCAAGCGCGTAGAGGCTAGAAGGGTTGCCGAATTTCTCGGTGAAGTAAGGCAACATTTTCTCTAGCACATCAGGCCGTACAGGTGTCGTAGCGGCATGGTCGAGATAATTTATGCGGTCGTCACTCAGTGTCATGATTCACACATTTTCTATAGAACCAAAATGAACAGCGAATCCGTGTAGCCGTTTGATAATTGCTTGGATAAGATAACTTGGTTTGAAATCCACTTAGGCAGAACTTCCGTATCAATGTGCCGTGCACCCCACGGCGCATTTAAGTTTGGCAGAATAGTTCCGCTATGACGAGAATGGCTGTTTAACAGCCGAAACCGGAGTGAGTAGTTGATCAAGATTGAGCATATGTCGAAGAGTTACGGCCCCTATCCGGCTGTCATCGACATCTCTTTCGAAGTGCTCAAGGGCGAAATTGTTGGATTCCTTGGCCCTAACGGTGCTGGTAAAACGACAACAATGCGAGTGATAACGGGTTTCACGCCTCCTACCGAGGGTGAAGTTACTGTTGGCGGCTACGATGTCGTTTCTCATTCGCTCGACGTTAGGCGCCACATTGGATACCTTCCGGAAACCGTTCCGCTGTACCTCGATATGCCCGTAAATGAATATCTCAAGTACATGGGCGAAATTCGAGGCATGAACAAGTCGTGGGTGAAAGAACGCCTTCCCAAGGTAATCGATATGGTCAAACTTGGTGAATACCGGAACACGCTCGTGGGTCGCCTATCAAAGGGATACCGACAGCGAGTGGGAATCGCTCAGGCGATTTTGCACGAACCCGACGTTCTGGTTATGGACGAGCCGACCATCGGTATCGACCCGATTCAGGTTGTTGAGACTCGAGAGCTGATCAGCAACCTTGGTGAAGAGCACACGATGCTTCTCAGTTCCCACATCCTTCCTGAAGTCAGCGCAATTTGTAAACGTGTTCTGGTAATCAACGATGGCCGAATCGTCGCCGACGATAAGCCGGACGATCTTTCAGAGAAACTGCAGCACGCAGAGCGCATCGAAATAAGTGTTCGAGGCGCAGAAAGCGCAGCGTTTATCAACGCGATGCGAGATTTATCGGTTGTCGTTGATGCCCGCTCTGACCAGCGAGCTACGATTAATCAACGAGCCGAACGTGAAGATTTCACTCCGTTCATCGTTGATGCTAGGCCGAACCTACAGGCTTCCGAACAGATAGCAAAAATAATCATTGAAAACGGCTGGGGTCTGACGAATCTGACACCGCTGCCAATGACCCTTGAGGAAATCTTCCTCGAATTGACAACCGAAGAGAATTTAGGCGACTAGGCATTGCGTTTCATAACCGTTATAGCGATCAAAGAGATTCGCACTTACTTCGCCTCGCCGATGGCCTATGTGGTTTCGGCTGCATTTTTGGCCATCACAGGCTTCTTCTTCGTGGCATCGGTTTCCGACGCATTCGCTGAAGCAAGCATTCGAGGTTATCTGGCAGGCGCAATTTTCTTCATGATCTTCATGTCGCCTGCACTTACCATGCGACTGATCGCTGAAGAGCAGAAGTTAGGAACGCTTGAGCTTCTTCTAACTTCACCACTTCGTGAATTCGAAATAGTAATGGGCAAGTTCATTGCCGCCTTCGTAATGACGATGATCATGGTGGTGCTATCGCTCTACTTTGTGATCGTGCTTTTCGTTTACGGCGATCCCGACATTGGCCCGCTTCTTAGCGGACTTGGCGGGTTGACCTTGTACGCGGCAGCCACCCTTTCAGTTGGGCTGTTCGCTTCCGCATTGAGCAGTAACCAGATCGTTGGTCTGGTTGTTGGTTCGGGAATTTTGACTGCGCTGACAATCATCGATTTCGTGAGCGCCCGTCTTTCGGGAGTGGGCTCTCAAATTCTCGATGCTTTCCAGCTTGGTGCATCGTTCTCAGTATTTGATCTTGATAGCTTTGGGGTTGCCGAAGGTGGCCACTTTGCAGACTTCGCTAGGGGCATTATCTCGATGACAGATATTGCCTATTACTTATCCTTAACAGCAGTGTTCTTGCTCCTCACAGTTCTTGTGTTGGAAGCAAGGCGATGGCGCTAGGCCCGTATTCGTAGATGTCAACAGAGCAGCAGAACAATCCTGAAATCCGGCCATCAGCCGATTCAACTCGGGTCAAGACTCCGATTCTTCAGAGTCTCAAAAACAACACACGTTCGATAAGACAAGCCCTCGCCCTCGTCGGTGTAGGTGCATTCGTGTTCGGCGTACTAATTTGGGTCTTCTTACGAGGACTCGAAGGCCCCGCGTTTATCGTGATGGGCGTGGGTGCAGTGCTACTGATCGTCGATGCGATCATTTCTCTCACAACCGTTCGCCAGGCGGTATTTGGACGCAGAGGGCGATATGGACTCAACACTGCGATCGTGTTTATCCTTTTCGTTACGATTGCAGTCATAGTGAACTTCACGATTATGTGGGCGCTCGACCGTCCGAATCCTGCTGGATGGCTTCGTGTGGACACTACAGCGACCAAACAGTTCCTACTTGAGGAGCAGGTGGTAAACACCCTCGCCAACCTTAAGGAGCCGGTAAAAATCACCGTGCTCATGGCAACAGACAACGCAAGTGGTGCTGCTGCATGGCGAGACACGGAAGACATGCTCAGTGAGTTCCGACGCCGTTCAGGTGAATTCGAACTTTCTTACGAGAAGATCGACCCCGAAATCAACCCGAACGTCGCAACTAACCTTGGCGTCACCAGGTTCCCTTCGCTTGCAATCGAAGGTGTTGAGAGTCGACGTCTTGAGGTTGTTGTGGGTACGAGCCCATCCGACGGCCCAGACATATTTACCGAACAGCAGGTCGTAACCGGTTTGCTTGTGATCAACGAGATTGCCCAGAAGAAGATCATCTTCATTACGGGCCACTCTGAACGAGACGTTACTGATGTCTCGACTATCACCAGCATGGGACTCGCCGGCCGAGCACTCAACCGTGAGAACTACGTGGTTCTGGTTGAGACGCTTCAGGAACTCGGCACGCGACTAAGTCTTGGAATTCCAGAGGAACTTCCTGCCGCAATCGTAATTGCCGGTCCGACCCAGGATTTGCTACCGATCGATCAGCAGGTATTGCTCAATTTCGCCCGACTGGGTGGAAACATACTGTTTATGTTCGAACCGGATGTAACGCCGGATACGTTCAAGCAGTTCCTTTCTCGTTATGGCGTTGCTATTGGAGAAGGTGAAGCCGCCGACATCGGCAGTTTCGTCGCTCCTAGCCCGACCTTTATTCAGGTGAAGAAGAGCAACGGTCAGTTGCCTCCCCACTCTGTAACCGAAGGATTTGAAGTTCTTTACATGCCTGGTGCTACCCACTTCGGCTGGACTATCGACCCGTCGACGGTTCCTCTCGTCGGTGAAGGTGTTCAAGTTCCGCTGATCAGTCAGCAGCTTCTAGCTTCAACCACTATCAGCAGTTGGTCAGAAACTGACCCTGATGAACTCCAGTTCGATGTCGATACCGAAGTAGGAGGCCCGCTGCCTATCGCGGTAGTAGTGGAAGCTCTTGGAGAACTGGCAGGCGGCATATATGGAGTGGACTCCAAACTCAATATGATCTTGATCGGTGACGCCGATTTTGCGACTAACAACTACTTCGGGTCTGCTAACAACTCCGATCTATTTGTAAACGCCGTGAACTACCTTGCTCAGGATTTCGAGCTGATATCAATCCGCACAAAAACCGATTCAAATCGCCAGTTGTTCCTGACCAAAAACGAGCGTGATTTCGTTCGTTGGTCGGGTTGGCTTTTGATGCCATTTCTGATCAGTATCTTCGGGTTCTGGACATGGTGGAGAAGGCGCTAGAAAATGAATCTACGTCTTCTACTCGTCCTTATAACGCTTCTTTCGTATGTTGCTATCGGGGTAACGTGGTTCATCACGAACCCGACCGAAGCGATAACGGAAAAAGAACCGCCGTTCTTCTACACGCTGGCGCCTCAGGACATCCGCACCATTCAAATCATGACTGGTGATCTGTCAACAAGCTGGTCGCTCAGACCAGATGAGAATCGCTGGTACTTCGACGATCGGGAAAACATTCCAGCCGCTCTATTCCGCTGGGGTGGAATCACCCAGCTTTTGGGAGGACCTCGCACACAGCGAGTCCTTGCTGAGGATATTGACGATCTAACGAAATACGGGCTTGATAACCCTTCGACCGAGTTTGCTGTGACCCTCCGCGACGAATCGGTGGTACGGCTTGTTCTGGGTAACCTGACACCAGACGGTGGAAATAACTACGCTCGAGTTGTGGGCTTCCCGCAGCTGGTTCTTGTTGATGCCACATGGGGTGCGGTTCTTGGAAGACTCGTAACCGAACCGCCGCTGCCAGAGTGGTACTACGAACTTACCGGCCAGGCTCGAGAGATCATTATGTTCGATGACAACGAGGTTGTTCGAGCTTACGGATACGACCGTGACGCCAAGACTTGGGCGATTTGTGACTTGCCGCTCTTAGAAGACCCGTGCACAGGAGTGCAGTCCGCTGATTATGATCTACTCGAAACAGAGATTGCTCACTTCGGTATCCCAGCTATCAACGGTGCGGTAGTACTTAACCTCGAAAATGACATTGAGTTCGAGACATTTGGGACCACGGTCAATTCACCGTACATAGCGGTTCGAGTTGAGAACAAAACTGCGACAAACGTTACCGAAGTTACTCGTCTGACGATGACCATCGGTGATGTTACTGAAGATGGTAAATCTCGATACGCTGTGGCCAACGAGACATCTGACGTGATTCTCGTCGATCGTGAATGGGCAGATCGAGTACTTGATCTGTTCTTCGGCGAGTTACTCGTCGACAACGGCTAGACGTTAGCTCTCGCCTGTCGCTGGTCAGTAACGGCATTCGCTCGAATCCCCGCCCCCTGTACAGGGAACTTCGGCGGGAGTGGCTGAGTTGTGCACACGATGAACTACCCACGTTGTGGCAACTCGTGTTGCTGAGCGCT
>CAVOCL010000174.1:0-5014 GCA_963694185.1 Dehalococcoidia bacterium | reverse complement strand
GTCTTCGCAACTTTCGTTCAGCAAGAACCATCTTCTTTGTTTTTGCGCCTTGCATTCGTCTCCCCTATTCCTAGTCTGTATCCCAGTAGTGAATGTAGTTGCCAGGGTTTCGAATCACCCTGCGAATCGAGAACCGATTACGACCACTTTAGACCGCACTCACCAATCAATTACTCGCCCCAACCAACCCTAACCAACCTCCCGAAAGACTACCGAACAACCGTCGAACAAGTCAAGAACATGTTCCGTCTTTAATTTATACTTGTTCGAAACTAATTAGGAATAACATCTATTTATATAATAATATTTATTCTTGATTTGTTCTTGAATGCAATAGGCTCAGCAGATGCGCGTTGATGGCGGACCGCAAACGTTCAAACAACACGCACTGCACCTGCGGCCGCTTACTGACGTGCGTACCTAGTGCAGGCTAGGTGCAGATATGGCGCATGCCTATTAACCACCTACACGATCACGTGTCGGGCCCTGTGTTCATGGTGTCCGGCAGGTCATTGCCCTGCTGCCAGAACGGGCAGGTGATATCGAATACTGGGGAATTACTTGATATTTATTCCCGGATTCGTCTCTGTCGATCGCGCAGTTCAAACAGCATTGGACGCCTTGAAGCCAAATCATTGGATTCAGGAACTAATTCCAACTGACCCACTGCTAGAATTCATGCCGGTATTGACGCCCACTGAACTCAGTCGGCGCCGCCCTGCCCTAACGATGTTCCTCTGCACTCATTTTTGAGGGACACGTAAACCACCGGAGTAATTTCGATCGAGCCCGTAACCGATCTCATACACGCCCTCGAAACCTTCGTGCTTACCTTCTCTGGTGATGTCTATGACTTCATGGGCTGGTTTGGCGTGATAGTGCTGATGTCGATCGAAAGCACAGCCATTCCCCTGCCCAGCGAGATCATCATGCCGCTGGCGGGTTGGCGTCTCGTCGCAGATGAGGGACACGGTATTCCCTATGTGTTCCTCGCCGGGTTCTGGGGCGCAGTTGGAAGCCTCATCGGATCTCTCGCCGAGTATTACGTTTCACGTGCGGGCGGGCGTCCCTTCATCGAGAAGTACGGTAAATATGTACTGATCACTCATAAGGATCTGGATCGAGCCGATAGGTGGTTCCAAACAAGAGGTGAACTTACGGTGTTCATCGCCAGAATGATCCCTGGTGTTAGGGGATTTATTTCGATCCCGGCCGGAATCGCCCGAATGAACGTAGTTCGATTCTCCATATTTACATTTCTTGGCGCGTTCCCATGGACACTTGGTCTGGCATGGGGCGGCTACCTGCTCGGCGAAAACTACGATTCGATTCGAGAGGTATCTAAGCCGTTCGATATCCCGATCATCGGAACAATTCTCGTGATTGGCATATGGATCGTATGGCACCGAATCAAAGAAGTTAGAGCTGAATCGGCCGCTTCAAAGTCGTCAACCGATTAAGTCTCGGAGCACATTCAGTTCATCAACGCATGCTGTCTAAGGTATATTTGAATAGCACGCAACGAACGGTATCCGAACTTAGAGAACCACTTTGGTCGCAACTCAGCCACTCACAACTAAGGTCACACGAAAACTCAATGTCGAAGTAAACGGCATCGTGATCGGTTGCGGTACGAATTCACGGGTGCTTGATGCTGTGCGAGAAGCCGGATTCGACGTGCCAACGCTGTGCTACGACGAACGAAACGGCCCTCAGGGAACGTGTCGAATGTGTCTAGTCGATGTAGAAGTCGATGGCCAGATGCAACAGGTGGCCGCCTGCACAGCGTTCACTTCTGAGGGCATGAAAGTTGAGACCCACTCCGACGACATCACCGAGTATCGCAAAACGATTCTCGAGATGCTGCTCTCGGAAACCGCATCGCCGGTCAACTGCCCTAAGTGCGTATCGTTCAAAAAATGCGAACTCCACGTAGCTGTCGAAGAGTACGGAGCGAAGTGGGACGCATTTCCATCGTTGGTTCCTCGTGAAAAGGCTGTCGACGATAATCCGTTCATCCAGCGTGACTACGATTACTGTATCTCGTGCTTCCGCTGCACGATCATCTGCAACGACTGGGAACAGGCCGGGGCGATCACGGTCAAAGGCCGTGGCCAAGACAACTCGATCGCAACGTATTTCAACAACATGCTGCTCGAGTCGCCATGCACTTTCTGCGGACAGTGCATCAACACCTGTCCTACTGGTGCACTTACCGACAAAAAGATAGTCGGAACGGTAAAAGCCGAGAATCTCGAACGAACAAAAACGATCTGCCCGTACTGCGGAGTCGGTTGTGGAATTCACCTTCTTAGTGAAGACGGTGAACTCAAAGGCACTGAGCCAGATTTCGATGCGCCAAGCAGAGGATCGCTCTGCGTTAAAGGTCAGTTTGCATCGTGGGAGTTCGTAAAAAGCGAAGAGCGCCTCAAGTATCCGCTAATCAAGGAAAACGGCTCGTTCAGGAGAGCGTCGTGGGATGAAGCGCTCGATCTTGTAACCAGCAAATTCACCGCAATTCGAGATGAAACGGGTCCCGATTCGCTTGTTTGCTGGTCATCAGCAAGAACGGTTACAGAAGCGAACTATCTAATGCAGAAGTTCGCTCGAATAGGTATCGGTACGAACAATATCGATAACTGTTCCCGCACCTGACACGCTCCAACGGTCGCCGGTATGGCGGTCATGGTTGGCAAGGGTGCCATGACTAACTCTATTGAGGAGTTAGCAGAAACCGATCTTCTACTCGTAGTCGGTTCGAACACGACCGAAGCTCACCCGGTCATCTCACTTCGCATGAAACGTGCTGTGAAAAACGGTGCGAAGCTGATCGTTGTCGATCCCCGCAAGATCGAGCTAACTAAGTGGGCTACACGGTTTTTGCAGATCAACATAGGAACCGATATTCCGCTGTTCAACGCCTTCGCACACGTGATGATCAAGGAAGGCTTGTACGATCGGGAATACGTTGAGAACCGAACAGAGGGCTTTGAAGAACTAGCCAAACACGTTGAGTTCTACACTCCTGAATACGCTGCCGAAGTTTGTGGTGTTCCTGCCGAAGAGATTATTGCAGCTGCACGTGAATACGCTGCGGCCTCAGGAAAAGCAGCTATTTGCTACACGCTGGGCATTACTGAGCACTCTTGCGGATCGCACAATGTGCAGTCGATCGCCAATTTAGGAATGCTGGGTGGAAACTTCGGGAAACCAAACGCCGGCGTGAACCCTCTCAGAGGCCAAAATAACGTCCAGGGAGCATCCGATTCTGGCGCCCTTCCAACCGACCTTCCTGGCTACCAGAAAATCGAACGTCCAGGGGTCAGGGAAAAGTTCGAAAAAGCCTGGGGAAGCGAGCTTCCAAAGCGACGTGGAATCACCAAAATAACGGCCATGGATCAGATGATCCGAGGACGCATTCGTGGTGTCTACATTATGGGCGAAAACACTATCATTTCCGACCCCAATACGAACCATGCCCAGAAGGCCCTCGAAGCAGCCGAGTTCATCGTCGTTCAAGACATCTTCATGACCGATACAGCGAAGCTTGCAGACGTGGTTTTGCCCGCTGGTTCATTCGCTGAATCTGATGGCACTTTTGCTAACAGTGAACGTCGTGTTCAACGGGTTAGGGCAGCAATTAAACCGGTTGGTGAATCGCGCACCGACGTCGACATATTATTGGACCTGATGAACCGCTTTGGAATCGTCCAAAATATGGAAACTCCGAGCGATGTTTGGGACGAAATGCGAAGTCTTTCTCCGCTATTCGGTGGAATGAGCTACAAGCGACTCGATGCCGAAGGTGGGCTTCAGTGGCCATGTCCAACCGAGGATCACCCCGGAACGCCGTATTTGCACAAGGATCAGATGGAATCTGAGATGCCGGGCTATTTCGCCCCTGTCGATCACATTCCCCCAGCTGAACCGACTGATTCTGAGTACCCGCTGGTTCTCACCACCGGCCGACGGCGCTCGACTTATCACACAGGGACGCAAACAGGTCACGCAAGCGGATTCGACCTACTGGTGCCCTCGGAACTGGTAGAAATTCACCCCGATGATGCGGATCAGATGGAACTCAGCGACGGCGAAATGGTCACCATCAGCTCACGCCGCGGATCGGTGGAAGCCCCGGTGATGATCACAGACAAATCACCGCATGGCACGGTGTTCATGAGCTTTGCGTTCCCGGAACTCACGCAGACCAACCGCCTCACTTCAGACGCATACGATTTCATTACGGAAACGCCTGAATTCAAGGCCTGCGCAATACGGATCGACAAGATCGTCGCAGAATCTACTGCGACTGCTGATATCGCTGCTGGCGATTAGGCTCAGCCCTGTCGGGGACTCATTCGTGATGCCCAAAAGCTGGGATCGCCAATCTTTGGGAAATCTATCGGATCGATGATTCCCTTCACGCCTGAGCCATCTGCAAACGCCTCGATATTCGTCGCTACGAACTTCGCTATCTGCTGAGCAGCCCCGACCTGGTTTGTAAGCGGATTCGTCGTAACGAACAATTTCCCCGATGAAACCAGCGATTCACGCAGCACCTCATCTAAGTTCGCCAATGTCTCACCCGGACAATCTGTGGCATATCCGCCGAGCGGACCATCTGCCAGAGAAGCAAGAACTGCCTCTTCATCGACGATCGACGCGTGAGATGTGTTGATCAGTGCAGCGCCATCGATCATCAGGTTCAACTCACGTTCGGAGATCAGTGGTGATGCCGTTGGGCCACGATGTACATGAAGTGACGCCGCATCCGAGCCTGCGACAAGAAGATCGAGTGACAATCGACGCACACTGAACTCAGCAAGCAAGCCTGATCGTGGCGTTCGAACTTCAGCAATAACTGCCGTTGCTTCTGAAGGCGCAAGTTTACGAACTACCTCGCTGCCGACCTCGCCAAGACCAATAACGCCCCACTGTGCGTCGGGTTTGACCCGTAATGGACCGCCGAAACCAACCGCCCTATTCGCTACTCGTGGCGCGATCACCGGTGATA
>CAVOCL010000173.1:0-5014 GCA_963694185.1 Dehalococcoidia bacterium | reverse complement strand
TCGAGTAATTACCGCAGACAGCGGAGCCATCGCCGGATCGTTATCCCAGTTCTGACCGGCAAAACCACTACCCGTTTCTGATGATCCCGCTGAAACCATAATCGACGTACAGCCCTCTGAGGTTTCAGCCAGCATGTTGCGAGCGTTCAGCACCATCAGACGCTCGACCGGTACTCCAGCGGCATCTGCGGTGCCCTGAAGTTCTTCCAGCGGGTCAGGGAAGTATTCGCCAACCCGTTCGAAGCTATGGCGAGCAACTTTTTCGGCGTGAGCCCACGTGATTGGTGGTTCAGATCCTTTGTTGAACCGTTCAAGCACCAGCTCGGAAAGTTCGACTATCTGGCTGCGGAAGTTTTCGCCTATTTGCTGCCCCATGAGTTTCGGCGATCCACTCACTGTGAGTTCAGGGAATCGACTGTTGTTCTGGGATGTCATATCTGGGTGATGATTTTTGTGTTGTGCTCGACTCGAGCTCACGTGATTCTTGGGCACCAAACGATTTGTAGCATCAAAGTAACACCGGGTTGTTTGCTAGACTCGCCGCCTCGTGAGATTTCTTTCGGCAATTATGAGGGTATGAACTGATGGCAACCGACCAGTCCAATGGCAAAATTCTTCGATCAGCGGAGTGGTTCGGATCGAGAGATCTTGAAGGGTTTCTTCATCGCGCGGGCCTGAAAAATCAGGGTTGGTCTGAAGAATCATTTGCTGGTCGACCCGTAATCGGTATCGCCAACTCGTGGTCCGAAGCAACCCACTGCAACGCCCACTTGCGAGGTCTTGCCGAGCACGTGAAGCGAGGAGTTCTCGCAGCTGGCGGATTCCCGATCGAGTTTCCAACGATTTCACTTGGTGAATTCTTTCTTTCACCAACCTCCATGTTCTGCCGAAACCTTATGTCGATGGACGTCGAAGAGATGATCCGGGGTTTGCCGATCGACGGCGTTGTTCTGCTTTCGGGTTGCGACAAGACGACTCCCGCGATGCTCATGGGCGCAGCATCGGCCGACCTGCCGGCCATCGTTCTTACCGGTGGCCCTCAGTTGAAAGGGAACTGGAAGGGCGAAGAGCTTGGTTCCTGCACCGACTGCAGGCGTTACTGGTCTGAACTTCGAGCAGGAACAATTACACAGGCCGAATACGACTCGATGGAGTCGGCGATCTATCGTTCGCCTGGGCACTGCATGGTCATGGGTACAGCTTCAACCATGGGTGCGATTGTCGAAACGATTGGCATGTGCCTTCCGGGGGGAGCGGTTGTTCCCGGTGCCGACTCTCGTAGGAAAGTACTGGCTGAAGATTCCGGTCGTGCCGCTGTCGATCTGGTTAAAAAAGGCATCCGCCCCTCCGACATCATGACCCAGGAAGCTTTCGACAACGCTATACGTATATTGCTTGCGGCAGGTGGCTCTACAAACGCCATCATTCATCTGACCGCTATCGCTGGGCGAGCTGGAATCAAGCTTCCTTTGGAACGGTTCAACGAACTTTCAGAAACAACACCGGTGATAGTGAACCTGAAGCCGGGTGGCAAGTATCTGATGGAGGATCTGTACTACGCCGGTGGTGTTGAGGCGGTACTCAATAAGATGTCTAGCCTGCTGAATCTGGACTGTCTTACGGTGACCGGCAAATCGCTTGGCGACAATATCGCCGATGCTGAGTGCTACAACGATGATGTCGTGCTCTCGCCCGACGCCCCGCTCGCCAAAGAAGGCGGACTTACGGTGTTGAAGGGCTCGCTTGCGCCTGATGGGGCTGTGATCAAGCACATTGCTGCTTCGCCCGAGCTGTTGAAGCACACTGGCCGGGCGATTGTTTTCGAAAACCCGCTGGATCTGAAGAATCGTATCGACGATCCCGATCTCGATGTAACCAAGGATGACATCCTCGTCATGAAGGGCGCAGGACCAGTCGGAGGGCCAGGGATGCCTGAAGCCGGGTTCCTTCCTCTGCCCAAGAAGCTACTCGCTGAGGGCGTTCGTGACATGGTGCGAATTTCCGATGCTCGCATGAGCGGCACGGCGTTCGGCACCATCGTGCTGCATGTATCGCCGGAATCGCACGTTGGAGGTCCGCTGGCGCTGGTTCAGACTGGTGACGAGATCACCCTTGATGTCGAAGCCAAAGTGCTTGATCTCAATGTTGATGCTGCGGAACTAGATCGCCGACGTGCGAATCTCGTAGCACCGCCAATAGATGGCGGTTTCGAGCGTGGATACGGAAAGATGTATTCACAACACATTACGCAGGCACAGGACGGTTGCGACTTTGACTTCCTGATTGGAAAGACGCCTGTCGAAACGCATGTTGAGGCGGCTGGGCACAACGCAGGGTTCCACACGGGATAGCGGTTGTGCGCTGTTGAATTCGCATAATTCAGCGAAACGATATCTCCCTCAGCCCAAATTAGTATCCGGACGCGCCTCCGCAGTTGGGACCAGTCTGCGACGCGGGTCTCCAACGCGAGGGGGCCTTGTTTCGAGTTGAGGATTAGTCGGGAGTCGGCGCGTTGTCGGGAATTAGTCCGGCTGAACGCATGTCGCTCCAGAGTCCAGCTGGGATTTTTTGTTGAACCATCGCGATGTTCTGTTCCAACTCGTCGATCGACTGTGCGCCCGGTACTGCGGTTGCAACTGCCGGGTGGGCAAGCACGAACTGCAACGCTGCAGCTTTGAGATCGACTCCGTGGGCGACACAAATCTCTGTGAGCTGTCTTGCCCGATCAACCAGATCGCTAGAAGCCTGCTGGTAATCGAAAGTTACCGGCTGCGACAAATCGCGTGCCAGAATTCCAGAGTTGTATGGGCCACCAATAGTGATCTTCACATCGCGTTCCACACAGGCGGGCAAGAACTCGCTCAGGCCCGAATGGTCGAGCAGCGTATAACGCCCGGCGAGCAAGATAATGTCGAGATCGAATTGCTGGATGAACTGGAGCGGCATCTGCCATTCGTTCATCCCACAACCAATCGCCTTGATCACACCCTGCTCTCGCAGTTCGATAAGTGCCGGGAACGCCTCGTTCACAGCCTGATCTTCACCGTAGGGTTCGACATCTGAATCGTGAACATAGATGATCTCGATGCTATCGAGGTTTAGGCGCTTCAGGCTGTCTTCAATAGAACGATGCACGTCATCGCGTGCCCATGTGTTCACTGGTAGCAGTTCACCAATACCGTCTGGGTCATTCTCAGGTGAGAGGCCGCCATCAGCCGGATCAAGCACGCGACCGATTTTTGTCGAGATCACAAACGAGTCCCGATCGGCCGTCGAGTACGCCGACTGACCAACACGAGCCTCGGCTCGCCCCGAACCGTACAAAGGAGCGGTATCCACGTAGGAGATGCCCAATTCTTGAGCCCGGTTGATGATGCCCACAGCAACGTCGTGTGCTGTGCCACCAAACAGGCCGTCGCCCAACACCATTCCGCTCAACGGCGCGGTCCCAAGTCCAAGCCTCGGAACCGCTACGCCTGTGCTGCCAATATCAACTTTTGCAAATGGATCCATTGTGATGATCTGCCCTGAATGTCAGTTATTTAGAAACCAGCTCGGCGATCGCGTCGCCCACGCCTTCAGTGGTTGACGAACCACCGAGATCAGGCGTTACGATTTCGCCTTGCTCAAGCAATTGAAGCACTGCGGCATCGACATCGGCCGCTGCTGCAGTTTCTCCTAAGTGTCGAAGCATCATTGCTGCAGTAAGAATCTGAGCCATTGGGTTCGCAATGCCCTGCCCTGCAATATCGGGAGCAGAGCCGTGCGTTGGCTCGAACATCGACGGAACCGATGTATCGGGGTTGATGTTGGCACTTGATGCCAGTCCCATGCTTCCCGAAATGATCGCTCCGATGTCGGTGATGATGTCGCCGAACAGGTTTGGCGCAACCATTACATCGAACATCTCGGGCCTGCGCACGAGGTCCATGCAGGCGGCATCGATAAGCAATGATGCGGAGTCGATGTCGGTGTACTCTTCGGCAACTTCTGCAAATGTACGGTCCCAGATCGTCATGTAGCCGAGTGCGTTGGACTTGGTGATCGATGTGACAAGGTTTTTCTTGCCGCGCTCCCGAGCCAGATCGAACGCGTAGCGAATTGCCCGCTCGCAGCCTTTGCGTGTGTAGACCGCTGTCTGCACTGCCACTTCATCCGGGGTGTTGTGGTAGGCGAAGCCACCAATGTTCAAGTATTCGCCTTCGGTGTTTTCTCTAATCACAGTAAGGTCGATGTCGTATGGCTTCTTGCCCGACAGAGGCGACTCGACACCCGGGTACAACACAGACGGCCTGAGACATATGTACTGGTCGAAACGGCGGCGTATGGGCAGCAGAAGGCCATCAAGGGTGATGTTGTCTTGGATGTCGGGGTGTCCGACGGCTCCAAGGAACACAGCGTTGAACGGCTCAAGTATTTCCAGAGCGTCATCCGGCATCATCTGGCCGTGTTGGAAGTAGTAGTCGGAACTCCAGGGCATCTCTGTGTAGTCCCAGGTGATTCCGTGTTTTGGCGCGAGAGCGTCGAGGACTTTCATGCCTTCGTTCACTACGTCGACGCCAATGCCGTCACCTTTGACGATTGCGATTTTGTGAGTTGCCATTCTTGAGAGTTCCTGTTTGTATTTTTATTGTTTGATAGAGGTGAGATGACGAGCTGGCTGACGGTATTTTTCACACCAGCTGATCGATTTTTAAGAAATCGTCGCTGGCGACTTACTTCGAGCGTTCTTCGATGATTTCAAGCACGGCCGAGATGTCGTGCTCTTGTTTGCCCTCGTTCATCATCGATTGGAACATTTCTTCCGACTTTAGTGCCAGTTCAAGAGAAAGTCCTTCACCAACTGCAAGATCCTTGATTATGTTCAAGTCCTTGTGAATCAGGCGAAGCGGGGCTCCCGAATCAGGGAATTCGCGCGTAACTGTGATCGGAGCGTTTCGTTCGATCATGGTACTGCCACCCCAGCTGACGCCCAGCAGATCGGCTGCGACCTGAACATCGACACCGGCCGAGT
>CAVOCL010000172.1:0-5022 GCA_963694185.1 Dehalococcoidia bacterium | reverse complement strand
ACCATTTGCATTACTCGGTACGCAACTAAAGTGAATATCGGTCTATTCGCGCCAATATCATCACAAAGTTTGACCCCCGACTTTCCCACATCTACGCTTGATTTCGGCATATTCCAATACGCCCGAAAATCTACGTATATTTCTGAAAGTAAAAATCCCCGTTGGCCACATCTGAAACTCAGCAGCTCGTTTCCAGCTCGTTCGACAGAACCGTGCTTCCTAACGGTCTCAGGATTCTTACAAGTACCTTCCGCCACACCAACGCCGTGAGCATCATGTTCCTGTTCGGTGCCGGGTCACGATACGAAACACCCGAACTCGCCGGAGCGTCCCACCTTTTCGAGCACATGCTCTTTAAAGGAACACCTGAGCGCCCCACACCTCGACAGATTTCCGAAGTAGTCGAAGGTGTTGGCGGAATGCTGAATGCTTTCACCGACCGAGAAGTCACCGGATACTACTGCCGATTGGCACAGCCGCACTACCGTGAAGGTATCGATCTGATCTGTGATATGACACTCAACTCGTTGTTCAGGGACGACGATATCGCCAAAGAGAAGCAAGTTGTATACGAAGAGATCCGCGCATCCTTCGATTCACCCGGAGCACGCACATCGATGCTGCTCGACGATCTGCTCTGGCCTGATCAGCCAATGGGACGTGACATCGCCGGTTCAGTCGAATCTGTCGGGGCCATCACCCGCGATCAGATGCTCGAATATCTCAAGACGCAATACGTCGGATCAAACACCGTGATCGCCGTCGCTGGAAATATCGAACACGCCGACGTTGTAAAACAGATTACGGAAAAGCTCGGCGATCTCCACGATGGCGAGATCCTCCCGATGTTCGCGTACGAAGAGAAGCCCGTCACCAAAAAGGTCGCCCTCGAACACCGACCCACCGAGCAGGCCCACCTCGCCATTGGCCTATCCGGGTTCGGAAACACCGATCCCGACCGACACGCCCTCTCGATCATGTCGGTAATTCTTGGCGAAACTATGAGCAGCCGCCTTTTCGAAGAGGTCCGTGAACAACGCGGACTCGCCTACGATATTCATTCCGGAGCCCACTTCTTCAGCGACTGCGGTGCGCTAATCGTCGAATCGGGTATCGACCCCGCTCGTGTCGATGAAGCAATTCCGGTAATCCTCAACGAACTTGCCAAAATGCGTGATGGCGTCACCGAGGCCGAATGGAAGCAGGCTCTCGAACTAACCAAAGGCCGCATGATGCTGCGCATGGAAGAAAGCCGTGCAGTTGCGAGCTTCTTAGGCATTCAGGAACTACTCCGCAACAACGTCGAATCAGTCGACGAGGTCATCGCCAAGATCGCAGCTGTCACCAGAGAAGACATCAAACGCGCGGCCAACCGAGTCATCAAATCTGAGAATTTAGTGCTTGCGATAGTCGGACCCTTCGACGACCCCAATCATTTCGAAAAGATGCTCAAGTTCGATTAGTACTCAACCAACACCATCGTCAATCACCCCGCTAGACGCTAGCGTGTTGCCTTCATATACCCAAAAAATCCGAAACTAGATTCGCTAAATTCGTTTAAGCGTGTAAAAAAAACGCTAGGGCTCAGAAAATAAACCGGCGTAGCTTGCTAGACATGTTGACAAGACAAGCACCTCCAACCGACTTCAAGTGGCAAGCAGACAACATTCGTGCACTGCGTACCCACCTTGGCCTTTCACAAACCTCTCTATCGCGAGAAATTGGCATTCGCCAACAAACGATCAGCGAGTGGGAGACAGGCATGTATGCACCACGCGGTGCGTCAGTGACTATCCTCACGCTCCTTGCCGTTAGTTCAAATTTCCAGTTTGAGACCGACAGTAGCGAGGATGACACCTCATCAACCCGACCTCTACACTCTGACCAAACGTCACGGCCATCACCAGGTTTCGCACCTCGACGCCTCGCCGATTCAGGACCAGTGTCAGCTCGACCAGATCAATCGGCACCAGTCCAGCGCCTAACATTTGAAGCAGCCAAAGCTGCCCAAACCGACCGACAAACTGGCATTTTCGGATCGGCTACACACAATTCGACCTACTTCGAGGCCCGACCGTCAGCGACGGTTCGACACCTTGAAGTACCTATGTAATCCAAGATCGCTACAAAATTGAGCGAACCGGCCTGCCTTATTTAGATAACGAGCAGTCGGCTTGCTCAATTGACGGAATATGGCTTTGACACCCACGTTCCAGTCCGACTAGGATTGCGCCACTGATCAACGGAGAGATCACTTGGCTACGCGTGCATACATTCTCATCGAAACAGCTGTTGTAGAAGCCGACGATCTCCCAAGCATTGGCGATCTGATCAGCGACGGAATGCCAAGCATTCCGGGCATCGTAAAAACAGTTACGTGCCTGTCAGTCAGAAACTGACACGCCAGGGCCGAAACGCTCAGACCGGGAATTCACATATTGCGCTTCGAATTTACCGCTGAAGAAACCGATTTCAGAAACCAGATAAGCGCGTTCCTCGACGATGTACTGCCCGATAACTGGGGCGGCTCTTCCGGACTTTCTGATGACGATTCTTGGGCGATGGACCAGAAGTTCCGCAAAGAATTGGTCAAACGCGGCTGGCTCGTAATGAGTTGGCCTAAAGAATATGGCGGTGCCGATTCATCGCCGATGATGAACACCATCTTTGCCGACGAAATGGCGTATCGCAGGGCACCCGGTCTCGACGGCTTCGGCACCCGAATGCTCGGCCCAACGCTCATGGCGTTCGGAAACGACGAACAGCAAACCAAACATCTCGGCGCAATCGCTCGTGGCGAAGTGCAGTGGTGTCAGGGCTACTCCGAACCAAACTCAGGCTCTGATCTCGCATCTATCCAAACCCGCGCAGCCATCGATGGCGATGATTTCGTCGTAAATGGCGCAAAGATCTGGACATCGATGGGTCACCGAGCCGACATGATGTTCATGCTCGTTCGCACCAACCCCGAAGAACCCCTTCACGCAGGTATCAGCCTGCTGCTCGTCGATATGAAATCGCCCGGCATCGAAGTCAATCCAATCGTAAACATGGCAGATGTTCACCACTTCAACCAGGTCATATTCGACAACGTACGTGTGCCAAAAGAAAACCTCGTGGGCGATCTAAATGACGGCTGGCGCGTTGGAATGACAATCCTCAACCACGAACGATCAGGCATCGAATTTGCCGCCGGTGCAAGAGCTGCAATCGAAGAACTCGTCGCCTACATCACTGATGACGACTCGCCTGCCAGCCAGGCAAAGTCCGACCCCAACGTTCGAATAAAGCTCGCAGAACTAAGTACCGAAGTCGAAGCAGCACGACTGCTTTGCTACGACGTCACATGGCGCCATAGCCAGGGACTCGAACCATCGTTCGAAGCATCGATGAGCAAAGTCGCTGGAACCGAGATATACCAGAAAGTCCTCGACTACGGACTCGAAATACTCGGCATGTACGGCGGGCTAATCGCCGGGTCACCACAGGCCGAACTGCAAGGCCGATTCCTAAAGATGAGAATGCTCTCAACAGCAACGACTATCTTTTCTGGCACAAACGAAATCCAGAAAAACATCATCGCCCAGCGCGGACTCGGCCTACCGAGACAGCGCCGCGTAAAGGCAACCAGCTAAGGATCAACGTTGGATTTCGGTCTCACAGAAACTCAAGAACTAATCCGCAACTCGGCACGGGAATTCCTTGCCGACAGATCAGACACGTCCGTAGCCCGAGCAGTCGCTAACGGCGATTCCGAAGCGCTCGCCAGCCTGTGGAAAGACGTTATCGAACTCGGCTGGCCAGCACTCACCATCTCCGAAGAACACGGAGGCGCTGGTCTCACGTTTGGCGATCTTGCAGTACTACTCGAAGAACTGGGAGCGAGCCTCGCCCCAACGCCAATCGTCGAATCGGCCCTAACATCACGAATAATCGAACGATTCGCCTCAGAATCGCTCAAAGCCGACCTGCTCCCGCAAGCAGCATCTGGCGACATCCTCATCACCCCGGCCATCATCGAAAAAGACGTTTCGTGGGAAGCCACAAACGCAACCGTTGCAGCCACAAAAACATCCAACGGACTCGTCGTAACCGGCGAAAAGCGATTCGTTGGATTTGCCGATCAGGCAACCCACGCCCTAACACTCGTCAGAACCGACGACGGCGAACCAGCCCTCGTAGTTATCCCAATATGGAAATCGGGAGAAGTCGAACAAACTCCGCTCGATCACGTATCAGGAATTCCTGTTTCTTCGATCACGTTCAATGAAATAGAAGTGCCCGAAGCAAACATCGTTGCCACCGGTGAAGAAGCTATAAAAGCCACCGAAGAACTCGTTGCAGCCGGCGGAGTCGCCCGTGCCGCTCAGATGGCAGGATTAGGCCGAGCGGTCCTCGATGCCACAGTCGAATACACCGCAAATCGAGAACAATTTGGGCAGGCAGTGGGATCATTCCAGGCCGTTCAACATCATCTCGCAGAAATGGCAATCGCCTCGAAACAGGTCAACCACCTCGTCCATTCTGCGGCGTGGAGTTTCTCACAAGAAGGCTATTCCAAAGAACGGGCAGCACAGGCCAAAATCGCTGCAAGCGAAAAAATATCAGCTCTTTGCTGGACAGCCCATCAGTGCCACGGTGCCATCGGTTTCACTTGGGAACATGACATGCACCTTTATACTCGCAGGGCTCTTGCGTGGAAAACCGACTACGGCGATTCGTCGTTTCACAAATCTAAGCTCGCCAACGCTATGGGTTTATAAGGGATAAAAACATGTGGTGGACCGCTGAAGAAGAGAAAAATCAACTCCGACAGCCAGACTGTCTTTTTTGCAAGATAGTCCACGGTGAACTCCCGTCGACTGAAATCTATTCCGACGACCAGTGCCTAGCGTTTAACGACATTAATCCGGTCGCAAACGTTCACGTACTCATCGTGCCGCGCGACCACGTTACCTATCTAACAGGTGCAACCGAACAGCACGAACCGCTGCTTGGCCACCTGATGCGAGTTGGCGCACG
>CAVOCL010000171.1:0-5028 GCA_963694185.1 Dehalococcoidia bacterium | reverse complement strand
TGGTGATGATTTCTCTTAGAGTAAGTTCGCCTGCAGTCCAAAAATCTCGGAACATGGTGGGAGATATCGTCGAAGGAGTTCGTTTCATACTTTCGAGGCGAGACTTTGTGCTGCTGATTGGTCTGACCTACTCGACTCACTTTTTCGGGATGCAGTATCTGCAGTTGATGCCATTCTTTGTGAAGCGATTCGGCCGTGATGCTGAGGATTACGGAATTATGCTTTCAGCGCTTGGACTGGGCGCGTTGGCGGGTACGTTCACAGTAGGCAAGGTTCGTGCAAATCCTCGAGTTGGGTACTTCATGCTGGGTGGAACGGTAACGTTTTCCGCAGCCGTAATATCGTTCGCTTTCGCACCATCCTTCTATGTAGCGATTGGTTTGTTGTTCATCGGCGGGCTCGCTAATACCATCTTCTTCGTAGTTGCAATGACAACCCTTCAGCTGCGGGTTCCGGAGGGCATGCGTGGGCGTGTAATGGGCATCTACACAATCACCTTCAGCTTTATTCCACTTGGTGGTGTGATGGGCGGTTATGTCGCATCTGTCTATGACGAACGGGTGGCTGTCGCCATTGGTGCTGCGATTCTCGCTACGATATTCATTATTGTGGGCATCACTCAACCGACTATCCGAAACCTGAATGGCACTCAGTTGGGCAATGAGTGAGCGACTCTGATTTGACCGGCTCAAAAGCTGAAACAGCAGAACCGACTGAACCGTCACGCCCGCCAAAAGTGACCTCACCGGTAGAACGCCGAACAAGCGCGCTATCGTTCAAGCCGTTCCGTATTTACTTCGGTGGCACCGTTCTTGCGATGAATGCATTGCGGCTCGGTGCTGTGGCTCAGGGTCTGCTGATGTGGGAACTCACCGGATCGCCATTAAGCCTCGGTGGGGTTGCTGCGGCAACCGCTATTCCGATGATGCTTGTGAACATATTCGGTGGCGTATTTGCCGATCGATTCGAGGCGAAGTTTCTTCTTGGTGGATCAGCGTTCATTGGAGCGATGATGTTCGTGCTGCTCGGCGTACTCGATGTAACTAACACCGTTCAGCCCTGGCACATATTTGCGATCGCCATATTCTCTGGATTCGTTGCGGGGGCCGACCAGCCATCACGCCAGGCCTACTTCCCGTCGCTTGTGCCCAAGTCGGCAATGAAAAGCGCGATAACGATCAACGGATCGCTCATGGCGTCGGCGTCTGTGGTGGCGCCGACAGTTGGCGGATTGCTCATGTCGGAGTTCGGAACACCGCTCGGCTTCTTCGTTGCATCACTCGGTTGGTTCTCAATGTTCGCAGCAACGCTCGTATTGCCACGCAGAGGCACTTTCAGCGTTCAACGGAGTGTACTTAGGGACCTGGGCACCGGGATCGGCTACATCCGTTCTCACCGCATATTGCTTGTGCTGTTGATCCTGGCGTTTTCGAACATGCTCATGGTCTTTGGGTGGATAGGCATGCTTCCAGCTTTCGTCGAAGAATTTGGCGGTGGTAAACGGGAAGTTGGCTTTATGTTTTCATCGGCAGGAATCGGGGCGTTCAGCGGCATCATGGTTGCCGGGCGGCTTTCGCCGGGTCGACGTCTTGGCTGGCTGATACTGGGTGGAGCAGCGTCTTTCTCGGCTGTCATGCTGGTCGTATCGAACTCGCCATCACTGGCTCTCGCTATGGTGCTGGCCACTGTCGCCCACTTCGGCAACGGCTTGTTCAACATTTCGTCGATAGTCGCAGTGCAGTTGCGGGTGCCTGAAGATATTCGAGGCCGGGTGATGGGCGTTTTCGCAATCTCGCAGAGCGTTGGAATACTTGGTGGGCTGTGGACCGGCACTCTGGCGACGCTGATCGGCATACGAGCTGGGATGATGGTTGGCCCGGCGATCATGCTGTTGATGATCTTCACGATCTTCGTGACACAGCGAAAAGTCAGAAAATTACACGAAAATCCGACGCGCGACGAGTAATCGAGCAGAGCTTTACATATAGTCTTTTATCCGATGGACACGATCTCTAAAAATACGAAGCCCGACCTCAATTCCGTGCGCAAACGCTTGGAACTTCGCGAGGAGAGTTTTTCGCCGTTTGCTACGAAGTCGATCGATTCTGTTCGAGATATCCCTGAAGACCCGGCTGCCACCCGCACTGAATTTCAGCGAGACCGTGATCGAGTCATCCACACCAACTCGTTCCGGCGGCTCAAGCACAAGAGTCAGGTGTTTGTTGCTCCTCAGGGCGACCATTTCACAACTCGGCTGACGCACGTCATCGAAGTTGCGCAGGTGGGTCGTTCGATCGCAAGAGGGCTCAATCTCAACGAAGATCTGGTCGAGGCTATCGGCCTTGGGCACGATCTCGGGCACACGCCGTTTGGCCATATCGGCGAAAGCGTTCTGAATCAGATGCTTACTGGCGGATTTCATCACAGTCGCCACTCGGTGCGGCTAGTGACGTTGCTTGAGAAAAATGGCAAAGGGCTGAACCTGACCGAGCACGTGATCGACGGCATTCGTAACCACTCGAAGCCTGAAGGGCAGTTCCTTTCTCGGTCGGCGGTTGAGAATCTGTCGCTGGAAGCTCAGATCGTAAGAATTTCCGATGCGCTGGCGTATTTGGCCCACGATATTCTCGATGCCCTACGGTCCGATTACATCAAGATTGAAGACCTGCCCGCTGAAGCGGTTGAAGCTCTTGGCGAGCGTCACTCGCAGCGTGTCGACGCCGTCATCAGTGATGTTGTCGAATCGTCTTGGGATTGCACTGGCGAGATTGATGTCGAAGACTCTGACGACTCGTATAAAGGCGATGGCTCGAAGCCCTGGATTCGCATGTCGCCCGAGTTCGGTAAAATCGTTACCGATCTCAGGGTTTTCATGTTCGAACGGTTCTATCACCCGATCAGTGCTTCAGTTGAGGGGCGTAAGGCAGCGGCCATCGTTGGCTTGCTATTCGAACACTTCAACCGCAAGCCGGACCTGATTCCAGCCAAGCTGCGAGAACTATCCGGATCGACCGAACGGGCCGCCGCGGATTACGTATGCGGAATGACCGATAACTACGCCCTGATGAAGGCCGAAGAAATACGGCCCGGGCTGAGCGCCGGCGTATTCCAAGGGCGCATATAAAACTGACCCAAAATGACCCCCTGCCTGGGGTTTATGGGGAAATTGTGTCCGTATACTCCGGAGACAGTTCAACCTACCCGAATCCGTGTGGAATTCCCCGCTGTGACACCAGCGCATAGGGTTCGTGGCCGCATCCATTAGGATGTGATGAGTTTCAAAATTATGGCGTTAGTCGACGAGGTAAAAAGCCGGTCCGATATCGTTCAAGTCATCTCAGATTATGTCGACTTGGATACTTCATCGCGCCAGCCAAAAGCCCTATGTCCGTTCCACTCTGAACGTTCGCCATCGTTCGTAATTTATCCAGAAACAGGCAGCTGGCGTTGCTTCGGTTCGTGTGCCGAAGGTGGCGACGTAATCTCCTTCATGATGAAGCAAGAGAACATGTCGTTCCCCGAAGCTCTAGAAAATCTGGCCAATCGTGCCGGAATCAAGGTTGAAGAACGCAAGAACGAACCTCGTAAGAAGCCAGTTACGGGTCTCATTGAAGCTAACGAGATCGCTTCCGATTACTTCCTTTCGAGGCTAAAGGCACCGGTTGGCGAAGATACCGTCAAATATCTGACCGACCGAGGAATCGATATCGAAACTGCTGTACGCCGTGGTTTGGGGCTTGCTCCAAGCGGGATGGAAACGCTTTCGGGGCATCTGCGCACCCGAAACGTACAGGCGCGTACTGCTCGAGATGCCGGGCTGATCACTCGTAAAGACGATGGTTCGTGGCGAGACATGTTCACTGGGCGTCTTACGATAGAAATTCGTGATCCACGTGATCGCCTAATCGGTTTTGGGGCTCGAACGCTCGATGGCTCCGAGCCAAAGTATCTAAATACCCCACAAACCGACGCCTTCGAGAAGTCTTCGATTCTGTACGGCCTGAACTGGGCTAGAGATTCGATTCGAGCTGCCAACGAAGCGATTGTTGTCGAAGGCTACATGGACGTTATTGCTGCCCACGAGCATGGCTTCACGAACGTTGTCGCCTCGATGGGAACGGCGGTAACCGGGCAGCAGCTCGATACGCTTGCCAAGTTTGCTTCGGCGGGCGAGAGGGGCACCATAATTTTGTGCCTCGACTCGGACGCTGCGGGTCAGGCTGCGACGATGCGATCACTCGATGGGCTTTCCGATGAGATCAACGCTGGGCGTAATCGAAACGTCGAGGTCAAAGTTGCTCGCCCGGACGGCGGAAAAGACCCCGACGAGGCGATCCGCTCGAATCCCGACAGTTGGAGGACATCGCTCAGTGACGCCGAGCCTCTGTTGGACTATCTGATAGTTGCTAAGTCAAAGCTTCATAACCTTGAGTCGGGTCAGGGAATCGCAGATTTCGCCAATAGCGTCGCCGGGCTGATCTACAAAGTTAAGAACGACTATGATCAGGATCGCTACTGGTCGGCCACGGCAAAGCTTGCCGGAGTCACCGAGCAGCGTCTCAAGTCGATCGTCGATAAGCCTCGTTCCACGTCACGCTCCGGCTCGCGACGAAATTCTTCTTTCAAAAGGGGAAACAGGCCAGAATTACGTGATACGGGACGAATTTCGTCGCAGCAAGCAAGTGATGTTCTCAGTGGTTCTGGGAGCGATGCTTTAGAAGAACATCTGCTCGCTTTGCTACTGCAAAGAGACGATTTACGCGAGCATGCAATAGATATGCCAACTGAGTTTCTGCATCACTCAGATAACCGGGCTTTGTTTACGGCGTGGCAATCCTCGTCTAAAATCGGTGAAATTTCGCACGAACTTGGCGATGATTTAACGGAAAAGGCACATCTTCTTGCTGAACGTGAACTTCCTCCGTCGGATCAAGCCGGTCATGTTCAGGAAATCACCGAGTGTGTGATGCGGTTGCGAGAACGGCATTTCAGGGACATCAAAAAACTACAAACCGAACGGCTCAAAGA
>CAVOCL010000170.1:0-5031 GCA_963694185.1 Dehalococcoidia bacterium | reverse complement strand
CATGGTCGCCTCGGTCGAACGGATTTCCGGCAAAGATGTGGGTGTACGGCAAGTGTTTTTATCTCGTGAAAGTGGGAAACGAATTCAGCCCGCCACTGTATCAGCAGCAGGGGGTTGGATATTGGTTGTTTGCTGAAGAAACGGGTCCTACGGGCGACATGCTCGGCAACTTCCCGCAGGCGTTCACGCATTTGGCTCTCATCAACTCGGCGTTCATTTTGGATCGGGCGCTTGATCACGGAACGGCGCGCAACGGTCGGGGTTAACTTCTTTCCTGCTGGGACCTCAGGGCGCTCACTCCCTTTCCCGAGCCCCGATTTTCATCGGGATAAACTTCGGCAACCGTAGCCGAGGGATCTGGTGCGGGGACGCGGGTGGTCGTGGGCTAGAGTGAACGTTAATTTCCTCGTTTCACAGATACTGAATCAAGTTCAGCATGACAGTGGGCTGAGACTTCGAGAAGGAAATTACTCGTTCATTCGCGATGCTACCGGTATCATTGCTGCGCTAGGGCGTCCGGCGTATCGAATGTCTGACCAGAGTGACTGTTCTCTTTCACTCTCAAAATTCTCGACTGGAACAAGTAAATGACCTCCCGTGTCTACTCCAAACACGACACCACAGAAGTTTCGATTGAAGACGTGCTTGGCGTCGGAGCCGATCCCGCTTCTCGAGAAATAATGACTCACGCCGACGGTCCAAAAGGCACCGTCCCGTTCACCGCTGAGTTCCTGATTGAAGAGCCAAGCGGTAACCACTTCGGCATGACTCAGAACGCCGGAATGGGTTGGAATCCCGCTGAGCTGATGCGCAAGCAGTTCATCATTCTTTCCACAGTTGGAGGTGTGAAAGAAGAAGACGGATCGCCAGTCGCGCTCGGACTGCACACGGGTCACTTTGAACTCGTGGACATGGTCAAAACCGCTGCAAGGGAGTTCAAGGAGCTGAAATCGGTTCCGTTCGCAGCGTTCTGTTCCGACCCATGTGATGGTCGCACTCAGGGCACCACCGGAATGCTCGATTCGCTGCCATATCGAAACGACGCAGCGCAGGTCTTCAGGCGTATCGCCCGCTCGCTACCGACGGTGCGAGGAGTGCTCGGCATCGCTTCGTGCGACAAGGGCTTGCCGGCGATGATGATGGCGTTGGCGGGTTTGCACAATCAGCCAGGAGTGATCGTTCCGGGCGGAACGACTCTCAAGCCGAACGTTGGTGAGGACACCGGCCAGATTCAGTCGATTGGCGCAAGATTTGCTCAGGGCGAAGTGACACTTGAGTACGCTCAGGACGTTGGGTGTCGTTCGTGTGCGTCTCCGGGCGGAGGTTGCCAGTTCCTCGGAACCGCAGGCACATCTCAGGTCGTTGCAGAAGCACTTGGAATGGCGATCACTCACTCAGCGTTGTCGCCCAGCGGAACGCCTGCGTGGCACGACATCGCCAAGCGCTCGGCTCGGGCTCTCGTAATGATGGAGCGACGTGGAGTAAAAGCCAGAGACGTTCTTACCGACGCCGCGTTCGAGAACGCCATGGCCGTTCACGCTGCGTGTGGCGGGTCGACCAACCTGCTGCTGCACATGCCAGCGATCGCACACGCTGCGGGTCGAAGGCGTATGACTGTTGACGACTGGAACCGAATCAACCTGAACGTTCCTCGTTTGGTCGACGTTCTGCCGAACGGTCCTGTTGGCCACCCGACTACCCAGCTTTACGCTGCCGGTGGTGTGCCAGAAGTGATGTTGCATTTGCGCAAGTTGGGTCTAATCGACACGAGCGTGATGACTTCTACTGGCCAGACTCTCGACGAGAACCTGAACTGGTGGGCTGACTCTGAACGACGTCACGATGTTCGCAAGTACCTGACAGAGGTCGATGGAGTCGACCCCGACAATGTGATCATGTCGCCAGAACGTGCAGGCAAGAAGAATCTCACAAGCACCGTTACGTTCCCGATGGGCAACATCGCTCCTGAAGGATCGGTGATCAAGAGCACTGCGATCGACCCTTCGGTTGTTGATGATGACAATGTGTACCGCAAGCTCGGCCCGGCTCGTGTGTTCCGTTCGGAGCGCGCTGCGATGGGTGCGATCAAGTCACGAGACGATGATCACAAGATCAAGGCTGGCGACATCATGGTCGTTAGTTGCGGAGGCCCGCTCGGAACCGGCATGGAAGAGGTGTACCAGTTGACGGCTGCGCTGAAGCACCTTTCTTACGGCAAGCAGGTGGCTTTGATCACCGACGCTCGCTTCTCAGGCGTTTCGACGGGTGCGTGTATCGGACACGTTGGTCCGGAAGCGCTTGCTGGAGGTCCGATTGGTCGGGTTGAAGATGGCGATCTGATCGAGATTATTGTTGATCGTAAGAACCTGGCTGGAACGCTGAATCTGGTTGGCATCGATGGCGAAGTGAAGGGTGCCGATTGGGGCACTGCTGAGCTTGAGAGACGTGCTGAGCCCGACGATTTGGTGCCGCATCCTCAGCTGCCAGACGATTCACGCCTGTGGGCTGCATTGCAGTCGGCTTCAGGCGGAACTTGGGGTGGCTGCGTGTTCGACGTTGACTCGATTATTGAGACGCTCGATGCAGGCAAGAAGGCACTGGGTAGGTAGGCGACACCTGAGGACAGCGAACAAATCGTGACCAACGATCAGCACTACACGACGATTTTCGACTGCCTTGTGGGTGAACTGACGTTGGTTGCGACTGATCTAGGCCTCAGGGCGGTCAAGTGGCCAAACGAACGGGTGGGGCGACTGCCGTTGCCAGAAGAGATGATCTCGAAACCGGATCATCCAGTGTTGGAAGCCACCCGTATTCAGCTTGAAGAGTATTTTCAAGGCGAACGCACTGAATTTGATCTGCCATTGGACTTGCGTGGAACCGAATTTCAGCAGTTGGCATGGCTCGCCCTGGCGTTGATTCCATACGGACAAACTGTCAGCTATGGCGAGCAGGCAGTGCGAATAGGTAGACCGCGCGCAGTTCGTGCGATCGGTGCCGCAAATGGTCGAAATCCAATCTCGATCATTCTTCCCTGCCACCGAGTTGTGGGCGCTAACGATGATCTCACGGGCTTCGCTGGCGGTATCGAAACCAAAAGAGAGCTATTGGCGTTTGAGAAGAACGAAGATCACCGTCAGGACGTGCTCGAACTCGGTTGATGCTGAGCTTCGTCTACAGCTTGATCTGGCAGCATCCGAACTCGCCAGACTCCGAAGACCACGACCCATATTGCTGACGAACCGACGCCAATTGCTGCAACGAACAAGGTGTTTCGAACTCCGATAGTCTCGCAAAGTAATCTCATCCGCCTGGAACGCGACTAATAGTCAGCGGGGAATTTCCGGCGTGACCGTAGCGGTAGTACTCGCAGCACTGGCTGTAGTTACTCTGACGATTGTGCAGGCTGCGACTACAGGCGATTCCACTGCGGTACAGAGCGGTATTCCTGCCCTGATTGGCTAGTTAGCTAGGTTATCTCTGGCGAGTTCGATTTTCTAACACACTTTGCTATACCAGCACTGTGTCGTTCAGCTTCAGCAACCGACCCGACTGAACTACCGTTGAAGCCTGGTCCATATCTCGAATGTTTGTTGCAGGGTCGCCACTAAAGGCAGCCATATCGGCGATCATACCCGCCCGAAGGATGCCAACCTGTTTAACAAGCCCAAGCGCTTCAGCAGTTCCAGCTGTTGCCGCGTTGATTGCTTTCCAGTTCGACCATCCGAGTTTTTCGACGAACGCCCATGCGTTTGCAGCTGATCGATCGTGGGTGCCATAGGGCATGCCCATGTCGAGCCCGGTTGTAAATCGAACGCCAGCATCGTGCATTTTCGTCAGGGTTTCGAGATGGGCTTCATCTGAAACAACTTTGTAAGAGACTGCCCAGTGTGGATCCATAGGACCTTGTTCACCGCGAGCTTTAGCTTCCAGTCCCAGTAGGTGGTGCCCAATGGTCGGGTCGACCCACTGACCCTGATCGACCATCTGCTTGACGGTGTCGGGCGTGTAGTCGAGTCCTTTATTCGGGTCGGCGTGGTACCAGCGAGCGTGTATCAACGCCGTGACTCCGGCTTCGACAACGTTTCGTGTTCCTTGAGCTGAGAGCGTGTGCGTGACGATCGGAACGTTCATTCGCTCCGCTTCTTCGACGGCCGCTTTCAACACCTTGACGGAATATTGTGGCGTTCGAGGATTCGCAGTTGGGGTGAACATTCCTCCGGTTGCCATCATTTTGATTAGATCTGCACCGAGTTTTACCTGGCGTCGAACGGCGGTTCGAACCTGAGCTTCAGTATCGGCTTCGGTTCCAAAGAACCAGCAGTGGCCAGCAGTGATAGTTATCGGTGTGCCAGCGAGCAGCAGCCGGGGGCCGGGTACGTGACCGCCTTCGATCATTTGCCGAACTGCGAATGCAACTTCATTTCGGGAACCCAGATCACGAATAGTCGTCGTTCCGGCGAGCACAGCTTTGCGCATGTTGTTCGTTGCGCGAATCGTGAGTTGCTGGTCGTTTTCGGAAAGAGCGAGGGCCTGCGCATCGGGTGTTGCGCTGCAGTGCATGTGACTGTGGGCGTCGATCAGGCCCGGCATTAACGAAACGTCGCCAAGGTCATGTACCTCGTACGAATCTTCAGCGGATGTGAGCGACGATGAAGGCGTGATCGCCGTAATTAGTCCGTCTTCCACGACCACTGCGTGATCATCAAGCCATCCTGAAACGCCTTCGTTAGCGACGCGCTTTGCTTTGAAAATGCTCTTTTTTGTCATGGATGATTCGTTCGGACCTTCTGTTTTTTTATGCCGACGTAATACTGATTCGATGCTACGGCCGACAGATGATAAACGCTTTGTGTGCCAGTAACCGCTATTTCTCGTCGTTGTAGTGAATTTCGAATGCGCCGTCGGTTATGAATATGCCAACCACGTCGGCTTCATCGGTTGCGCCATGCTCCATAGTTTCGCCCTGCGGGAACCATACCCATGTTCCGGGGCCATATGTGCCGTGATGAGTGCGAAGTTTGCCTTCCA
>CAVOCL010000169.1:0-5062 GCA_963694185.1 Dehalococcoidia bacterium | reverse complement strand
CAGTCAGGAACAGGAAGAATTCGGTCAGGCGTCTGAACCAGAAACTCAGCCAGTCCACCCAAACCACGTGTCGGCAAAATAATTGCTCGCTGGCCCTCTTTGATAGCGTCGGTTTTTGACTCAATTACCGTGCCAGCGATTTCATGACACCCAATGCTTGGTGCCAGTGGATATTCCTCTTCGGGCAAATTCGCATTGAACGTACCGTGAATGTCACTGCCACAAACCGAAAGAGCCTCGACCCTTATTTTGGCTTGACCATCTACTGGTACTGGCTCGGCGATGTCGACGATCTCAAATGTTCCTGGAGCAACGAGTTGTGCAGCTTTCAATTTTCAGTAACGCTTTCAGGAGTGTCGCAAGATGTAAAACGGTTTATTTCCACAGATCGCAGCGAACTCTACACCCGCACAAGCCAGCAAACAATCGCATTTTTGCCGCTCGCAGCTTGACCTCAATCTGGAGCAAGACGCGAGCCCGCTCTAATCACCCCAAAATGCACCCGCTGCGACTCCAAAATAAAGTTCCAAACCGAATCACGAACCACCGGCACGAACGACCAGCATAACCCAACTACAAAATCGCCGGCAACGGCGCCGTATCCCCGTTTTCCGCCTGCCACAAGTGCAACCGAGCTGCCATGCGTCGAACCCGATCTCGGTGCTCAGGCTTGTCGAACAAATTGTGCATTTCACCCGGATCTGAGTTCAAGTCGTACAGTTCGCCCTGATCCACAGCGCACAAATTCAACTTCCAACGATCGGACGTAATCACCGATCGCCACGGCATGGTGTTCAAGAAATTCAACTCGCGAAGTTTCTCGTCGCTCATCGCCCAACTATCGCACTCACCGGCCAAATCCCTATCGCCAACACCGTTGTGCTGAACCACCACATCGTTGCTCAATAGATCGTCCCGACCCTCAAGCACTCCCACCCTGCTCTCACCCTGTAAATGATCTGGAATCGACTGCCCTAACAAATCCAACAACGTGGGAATGAAATCTATCTGGCTAAAGTTCCCCGGAACCCGAGTTTCGCCATCTGCCAACCAAGGCACGCGAACGAACAACGGAACCTGTGCAGCCTCCTCGTAAGGAGTCCGCATCTCGATCATCCCGTGGGTGCCGATCATGTCGCCATGCTCGCTCGTGAAAACAACAATCGTCTCGCCCGCAACACCAGCATCGTCGATCGCATCCAGAATCGTCCCCAACATATCGTCGACCAGCTTCACGTTCCCAAAATAGTTCGCTCGCAACTGGCGCATTCCCGCCTCGGTCGCAGTCGAAATTCCATCGCGAACACAATCACCAAACAGCTCGGCCCGTGTGCGATTAAATAGCGTGCTTTCTACAGGCGACTGCATGAACGTTTCGTCCACAGGCAACGTCGCAGAGTCGTACATATCGTCGAACGGACCCGCAAACGGCGGATGCGGCTCGATAGTGCTTACATAAAGCACAAACGGGTTGTCTTTATTGCTCGAAATGAACTCCGCCGCACTATCGGCCAAAAATGAAGCCATCTGTTTCTCAGGTGGCAACTCCGATCGCTGCTCCATCGAGAACGTCTTGCCACCCGGGTGATCCTGCTCAGGCTCGTAACCCTCGGCCACCAAATTCTCGTGGTAGCTCGAAAACTTCTTCTGATCGTCCGTATTCGTGTACTCCGGCCACCAGTAGTCGTTGGCACTCACCCACTCGTCGAAGCCCCGCTGCTTGATGATCTCGTCGCCCAGATGCCACTTGCCGATATACCCGGTCTTATAGTCATCTGAAACCATCTGCGCAATCGACTCAACCTCCGGTGGCATGACCAATCGATTTCGAGGCATCCCGGCGCTCGGCGGGTACAGGCCCGTGATAATCGAAGCGCGAGCCGGGGCGCACACCGGTTGAGTCACATAGCAGTGCTCAAACACGAAACTCTCAGACGCCATCCGATCCATGTGAGGCGACTGAATCCAGTCATTCCCATAAGCGCCAGAAGTGTCCTGCCTGAGTCGATCAGGCAATACAAAAACTAAATTCGGTTTCGATGGGATTTCAGTAACTGCCAACCTGGTGCTCCAATTTCATTCTCGATAGCGCCGTGATTATAGGCACCTACATCGAAGAACACCGGCTATTCCGATAAAACTCGACTAACTAACACCGGATCACTAAACCCACGTATCGACACTTTCCCAATCGAATCCAATGCAATCACTCCATCGGTCAACTCGTTCTCGCAGTCAGCCGAAACCAGTATCTCGCCCGATTCCGCCAGATCGCACAACCGAGAAGCAAGATTCACCACCGCACCAAACAAATCACCGCCCTCTTCCAGTGGCTCTCCAGAAGTCATGCCGATCCGGTTGCTCAACCGTTCCCCAGAATCACGATCGGGAACCGCAATTCCTGCAATACCTTCTCGGATTTTCACTGCCGCCCGCACCGCCTGATCGGCATCATCAAACGAAGCCATAATGCCGTCGCCCGTGTGCTTTACTTCCCTGCCAGCAAACGCAGTCAGCACATCCCTAACAACGTTGTTGTGCTCACGTAGCAATGCAAACACACGATCGTCGCCCAGCCTGTTCATCATCGATGTGTACCCAACCAAATCGGTGAACATAATCGTCCGCATTCCTCGGTCTACCGCTCGGCTATCCCGCTGTTCTTCGGTGGGAATATCGGCGATTCGACCCATAAACGACATCACTTCCGACTGATCGACTTCCATCACATCATTCGGAATCTTGCCATGCGCCATGGAATGAATCGTCGTTATCAATTCTGCCGATGGCGCCGAAACCAAACAGAACGTGGTGTGCCGCCCTTCATCGAACCAGTAAGTGATGAACTTGACGCCGTACTCCGCCTGAAGCTCCATGTCCTGCTCATGAGCAGAAGCGATGTCTTCAAAGTCGACACCCTCAACGTAATGGCGGTCTAGATATAACGGCAATCAATCCCTCACTTTCAAAATTGTCGAACCTGGCGAACTTGTTGGCAATTATCGCCGAGCCTGACAATCAGTACTTCTAGCCAAATAATAACCCGCAGTAACAATCGATCAACCGCCCCAACCGGCAATCACTGATACATTCTCATCGAATTACCTCATCATCAGAAATTTTTTGGAGCCACAAAACGTTGCGAATCCTTATCGGCGGATGTCAGCAAGAGATATCCACATTCAATCCAGTCCCATGCGAATACGATTTCTTCGACTTCCTTCGTGGCGACGAGATCAGGGAAACCCACGAAGGTGCCGACTCGCAAATCGGTGGAGCCATGGCCGAGTTTCAGGCAGCATTCGGTGACGATCTCGAGCTCGTGTTCACCTACGATGCTGAAGGAACCGCAGCAGGCCCACTACGCCACAGCGCGTTCATGCAAATCGCTAGCGAATTTCTCGAAGCCCTCAAACAGCACGCTGGCAAGATCGATGGCGTCTACTTTTCCCTTCACGGTGCGATGGGAACGACCGAACTACTCGATCCCGAGGGATACCTGCTCGAAGAAGCACGCAAAATCCTTGGCCAAAACGTTCCTATCGTCATCACGATGGACCTTCACGGCATCCTGACCGCCAAGATGCTCGAAAATATCAATGGCCTAGCCTCTTTCCACACCTACCCGCACGTCGATTTCGCCGACACCGGTCGACGAGCGGCCCGCATACTCACTCGAATCTTGAAAGTCGGTGTAAAGCCAGTCGCCGCGCGTGTACGAGTTCCAGCAATCGTTCGTGGCAATGAACTAATAACCGAAACCGGTGCATTCGGTGCCCAAATCCGCTACGCCAAAAAGCTTCACGAAAATCCGAAAGTTCTCTCGGCCGGATTCTTCATCTGCAACCCGTTCACCGATGTCCCAGAACTCAGCAGTCAGGCATACGTTTTCACCGACAACGATCCAGAACTCGCCGAGCAGCATGCTCTTCAAATGGCAAACGATTTCTGGCCGAATCGCGCAATCATGCAGGGCCAATTCATTTCGCTTGAAGACTCGGTTGCCAAAGCCGCTGCAATGGAAGGCCCAATCGCCTTCACCGACGCCGCCGATGCCCCAAGCTCAGGCTCGTCAGGCGATAGCAACGCGATCATTTCCGAAATGATCAAAGCCGACTACCCGCACTCGATCCTCGCCCCGATAGCCGATCCTGCAGCAGCAGCCAAAGCTCACGAACTCGGCGTTGGTGCAACGTTCACAGCTGGAGTTGGCGGCGCACACGATCCCCAGTTCACTCCACTCAAACTCGAATGGACCGTCGAACGACTTACTGACGGAAAGTTCAAGTGCGAAACGTGGAAATACGAACCAACCATAGGCCCAACGGCCGTGCTGAAATCGGGAAACCTAACGCTGGTCGTAACCACCGAAACAGTGATGCTCGTTGACCGTGCCCTGTTCTTCAAAGTCGGACTCGACCCCAAAGATTTCCACTCAACAATCGTCAAGTCACCACATTGCGAACCAGCGTTCTTCGACGACTGGGTAGAAGCCAACTTCAACGTCGACGCCCCCGGAGCCACTAGCGCCAACCTGAAATCGCTCGGGCACAGTGTCTGCCCCCGCCCGATCTACCCGCTAGAAGCCGACACCGAGTTCATTCCACAAACCGAAGTTTTCAGCCGAAGTTAATCTCCGATTTGATATCGTCCGCCCTATGAGCAACAGCGAATCCGACTCCACCAAACCAAACATCCCGAAAAAATCAACAAAAAACGTACTTCGAGACCGACTGCGTGAAGGCAAGCCAACCGTTGGCACCCACGTAATGTCGGTCTGGCCAGCGATGGTCGAAATCATCGGCTACACCGGTGTGATGGACTACATCGAATTCTCAGGTGAAGACGCTCCATACGATCTCGCCTCGCTCGAAAACTTCGCACGCGCAGTCGACCTGTTCGATCACATGACCTCGATGATGAAAATCGAGCAGGTACCCAAGGAATGGCTCGCAGGTCGCGCCAACGGATCCGGCATCCAAAATCTCCTATTTGCAGATACCCGAACTGCCGACGATGCACGCAGCGCGGTCGCCGCGGCACGCCCCGAAACGCCCGGATC
>CAVOCL010000168.1:0-5068 GCA_963694185.1 Dehalococcoidia bacterium | reverse complement strand
GTAAAGCGAGTACCGACAGCGGCGTTCGACCCCACTCCAGAATTCTACGAAGGACTTTCGTGGAATCCACCAACAATGCCTGCACATCTTGCCGATCAGTCGGCCCGGCTTTCAAAAGCGCTCGACATGGGACGATCCAAGGGCTTCACGATCTACGCTGTCGATGACAAAGGATATTTCCTGCACGGTGGTTTCGGATCCGGCAAGCTCGACACTACCCGACGTGCGCCCAGTTTCACCGATCCCAGCATGCCCGCTATGACGGTCGCCCGGGCGAGGGACACGGCGAAGCATTTCCCGCAGGTGACGGGCTTGCTACTGGATGGCCCTGACTTCAAATGGGAGATCAAACCGGGTCACCGGGACGATCTTTGGCAAGAGCAGATCGACACGCCAGAGAACCGAGCGTTTGCATCTCGAAATAACATGGATTTCCAGAAGGTTCTCGATGGTCGAGAACATTTCAAAGAGTTTCTTCACGGATTCAATCCGGATTATGCTCGCAAGTTTATTTCGGAAGCTCCCGGCGCACTGGCGAGCCACGACTGGTGGCGTGATCATCCGAAGTTCACTGCTTGGTATTCGTTCAAACAAGCTGCGGTCGAATGGAGCGTTAGCAGTTCATACGCGGGCGTCAAAAAACATCTGCCAGACATACAGCTCGGCAACTCATCCCGACTACCGTTCCTCGATCCTTTGACCGGTCACAACACCGCTCGCAAACGGGATTACGTCGACTTCCAGCAACCTAAGCAGTACTGGTGGTCTGGCGGAGTAGCCGGGTTTAGAGGAACTATCTTCAACTGGGTCAACACGCTGGTTGATTGGAACGATGGACTCGATCACGATCTGGCTTCAGAACTGTTCGGCTCGATGTTCGACTATCCGATGCCGACGAAAACCTACCCGGTTAAGGACTACAACGGCGAAGCAACCGACGAGTGGTTCTCGACTTCGGTGCGCGACCAGACGATCAAGATGATGGCCGGAAGCGGTGGTGAAGCAAGATATATGCCGTGGGTCGGACTCGAGCACTTTGGATCGAACTGGGTGACAGCTTCCGAGCTGGATCGTATGCTCGCCGAGATGCAAACCCAGGGCGCAACGCACTACTGCTACTTCATCTACAACTCAATGCAGCCCGAGATTTGGGATGTGATCAAGAAGTACAGCGCGGGATAGTTGAATGGCCTGGATTCGATTTCCCGACCCCTGTGGAGGGATCTTCGGTGGATGGGCCGAAGCGGAGTGCAGCTTGTTCATCAGCGCAACACCACCCCAAGAGGTCCTGAATCAAGTTCAGGATGACGGAAAACGTCGAGGCAATTAGATCATCTCCCTCCGCCCAGCCCCCTTGCCATGGTGGCCAAGTGCGGATGCACGCCCGGAGCTAACAAGAGGGGGTTAGAGGGTGGGCCGGAAACGTTCAGGCACTGGCGTCTTTGAGTATCAGCCAGTCGACGATTTCACCCTCAACCTAACCTTCTCCCACTGGGAGAAGGGACTATAAGAGAGGGCCACCCGACCTAGCTCACAGGTGGTCGTTTGTCGGCCCAGGGACGGGCCTCTTCAAAAGCGGCTGAAGCTGCGAATACACTCACTTCGTCTTTCATGTCGCCAATGATTTGTAGGCCAATCGGTAGTCCGTCGGATGAAAAGCCTGCAGGTGCTGAAGCGGCGGGATTTCCGGTCAGGTTGAACAGATAGGTAAACGGTGTGAAGCCCCACAAGCGATGTGGAACCTGCTTGCCGCCAATAACATCTGGTGCATCTCCGATATCGAAGGCAGGTACAGCCAACGTGGGTGAAAGCAGCAGATCGTACTTGCCGAAATAGTCGTTCACGTACTTTCGGTACGCACCGATGTCGCAAAGAATCTGCCACATCCGTTCAGCCGAAAGCTCGTTCGCCCGATCCATATACTCACCGAAATAATCAGTAAGCAACTCACGGCTGTTTTCGAAATCGTCTTTGGCTGCGTGCAGACCCTTGATCGTAAAGTAGTCGAAGAACGTCCATAAAACTTCTTCGTAACTCGAAGGGCTGAAGTCGACGGTTTCAACGGTAGCCCCCAATTCCTCAAATACACGAGCGGCCTTCTCTGTCACCTGCACAACCTCAGGATCGACCGGGTTTCCGCCCATGTCGGGCGTCCAGCCGATTTTCAGTCCTTTAACACCCTTCGTTAGGGCGCCAATATAGTCGGGGACATCGTCAGTTAGCGTGTCGTACTCGCCCCGAGAATCGTAACCAGACATGACGCCCAGCGTTATCGCCGCATCACGCACTGTTCGAGTCAAAGGCCCTGACGTGGCGTTATTTACGATGCTGAACCCAGCATTACGATCAGTGCTTGCAGCGCGCGCTACCCTGCCCTGGGTTGCTTTAATTCCGTAAACGCCAGCGAACGAAGCGGGAATGCGAATCGATCCGCCGCCATCACCGCCAGGTGCGAAACTGGTCAGCCCAGAAGCGACAGATGCCGACGCCCCCCCTGATGATCCACCCGGAGTTTTGTCGGGATTCCACGGGTTGCGTGCCGGAGGGCCGAGCCTATTTTCGGTGGTTCCAGCAAACCCGTTTTCTGGGGTGTTAGTTTTGCCGGAAATAATTCCGCCAGCCTTGACCACTCGTTCGAGCGGAATGGAATCGGATTCAGCGATGCTATCGGTATGCGGCAGCGAGCCGTGTGTCCATCGCACCCCGGCCATCGGCTCGGTGTCCTTGTAGGGCACCGGTATGCCGTGCAGCGGACCCAGCTCATCGCCACGCATTACTGCTGCTTCCGCTTCCCGTGCAGCGTCCATCGCCTTATCCGATATGCGAGTAATAAAAATTCCGAGTTTGGGATCGAGCTCGTCGGCCCGCCTGATGTGTGATTCCGTTAGTTCGACGGGCGAAATTTCCTTCGAACCGATCATCTCTCGAAGCTTGTAAGTTGGCGTAAATCCGAGTTCTCGATCCGATGTCACGATTAGTCGCCCTTCATTGCTTCGATAAATGAATCGGTTGGTTCAGCTGGCAACGTTTCCGTTTCGATCGTGCCACGAGCGCCGAGATCGATCGCGAGCCGACTCATGTGGGCGTTGTCGGGTGCCTCGATCATCGTCGCAAAGTCGTAACGGCCCAGCAGTGCGTACTGCGACACCACGCGGCACCCCTGATCTTCGATCTCGATATTCACCTGGCTAATACGATCTGGATCGTGTTTTACCCGGTCACGGCCACGCTCCGTGAGTTTAGAAAGCATCAGATAGTACGGCACTGTTGGGTCCTTCTATTAGTACGTGATTGGCTACACGCCAAACGTGATCACAAGCAAAATTATTGGCCGAGCATTACTCCATCTTCGAACCAACGAAGGCGGAAAGTGCTCGGGCCGTTGGGTCGGTGCGAACGTTCACAATTGCTGGTACACCGGCGGCAAACGCACGCTCCAGCGCAGGCTGAATGTCTTTAGGGTCCTCGACCAGTTCGCCGTGACCACCGAGGGCCTCAGCGATCTTGTCGAAGCGGGTGAATCCGAGTTCACGACCCGGCTTCCGAATGCCTTCGACCCGCGCTGTCCAGCCTTCGTTATTCGAAACAACGATCACGATCGGCAGGTTGTGTCTCACGGCTGTGTCGAAATCCATGATGTTCAGCCCAAGCGAGCCATCGCCGTGAAGGGCAACCACCTGCTTGTCAGGCTTAGCGAGTTGCGCTCCGAGGGCATAAGGAAGGCCCACGCCCATGCTGCCGGAGGGCCCGGAGTTCAGACGGTGACCGGGAACATATGTTGGCATAGACTGGCGACCAAAGTGAAGAATTTCGTTGCCATCGACGGCCAGAATTGCGTCTCGGTCCATCACGTCACGAAGTTCTTTGCAAAGTCGTAGCGGGTGGATGGGCTGCTGATCGGAATTCTCCAGCGGAGCCACACGCTCTCGACGCGAAAGATCGGCTTCGCGAAGAGTTTCGATCCACTTAGATTCTGCCTTCGATTCGAATCCTGAGCGTTCTGCTTCATCGATCATCTGTTGAAGCACGGTCTTGGCATCGCCTTCGATGCCGACGTCGACCGACCTGTTGTGTCCAAGTTCGCTACCAAGAATATCGATCTGGATAATCTTCGACTGTGCAGCGATCCGCTGGCCAAACGTCAGCATCCAGTTCATTCGGGTGCCAACCACCAGCACAACATCGGCTCCTCGGAACGCACCCGAACGGGCGGCAGGGAATGACATTTCGTGGTCGTCGGGCAGTAGACCCCGTGACATTGGCGATGTGTAGAACGGGATGCCCATGCGTTCGACAAGAGCGCGAAGTTCGTCATAGGCCTGCGACCACCAGACTCCGCCGCCGGCGAAGATCATCGGGCTGCTGGCTTCCGACAGCAATTTCACTGCCTGCTTGATGAGATCGGGATCACCAGCTGGCCGGGCTCGCCCAACGGCTCGTGAAGGTGAAACGGCCTCAGATTCTTCGACCTTGCCGTACACAACATCTTCGTTCATATCTATGTACACAGGACCGGGTCGACCAGATGTGGCGATACGGAACGCAGTAGAAATATGCTCTGGGTAACGACCGGGATCGGTGGGTCGCATGACAGCTTTGGATACAGGTTCGAACACGCTTACCTGATCGATTTCCTGAAACCCGTCACGGCCAAAGTCCGAAATTGGGCCAGCGCCGCCAAGGGTAATCATCGGGGCACAATCCGCCCACGCCACGTACTGACCTGTGAGCAGGTTCAGCGTTCCGGGTCCCGAAGCAGCGGTCGTCACGCCCGGCTTACCAGTTACACGGGCATAGGCGTGAGCGGCCATCGAAGCGGCCTGTTCGTGTCGAAAGTCGGTGACTTTGATTCCGAAGTCTTCAGAGTTATTGACGATCTCGTAGTTCGGGCCGCCCATGAGATAGAAAAGGTGCTCGACCCCTTCTTCCTTGAGTGTGCGTGCGACCAGATAGCTGCCTTCTACTTCCATATTGCTCCAGATGCTCCGTTGGACCGGTGTGTAATTCCCGCAGACAGAATACGCCTTGTGCGCCGACTATTTGCGAGCCTGATGGTGACTAAACCGTG
>CAVOCL010000167.1:0-5083 GCA_963694185.1 Dehalococcoidia bacterium | reverse complement strand
CGGTTTGCTGCTCGTGTGAAGCTCCCTGTCTCTGCGACAGCTTTAAGCGCTTCTAGTTCTGCAATATTCATGGTCTATGCACCCCCCAGAGATCTCAACTTCCCGACCCTTGACCGTGCAATCTAAACAAACAGGTTACACGTTGCTTTATTATCCACATTCAGCTTGGTTATATCCACCACCAGTAATATATGAATGGTGATAAAGCAGTAGAAAGCTACAAACGGTCACTAACTGGAAAATCGAAAATGATTGTTCTACGGAAAAGTCGAGCTGTAGAGGGCAATACAGCCCCACCGCGCGACACGGAATGGATCGACACAAACCTTAATGTTCTGCAAGATCCATTCTTCCCACGGTGTAAGTGTAACTAGAAATGAGAATATTTTCAGCCTCAACGAGGTGGTTGACAATATTCTAGCCTTGCCAGCAATCACCCTCGTTATCAGTACTGAGGGCTATGCGCTGACGTTGTGTAATTATCGGTTTTAGGAAATCTCAGGACGGGATCCGAGAGTCATCGGGACTGCTATTTCAACGCCGTCTCTGAAAATTCCAATGACAATATCGTCGCCAGGTGCGGTGTTGAGCGCTAAGTATCCAATGAGATCGTCCATGGACTTCATGCGAATTGAGTTGAGTGAAACGATAATGTCGCCATCCCAATTCTCGAGGCCGCCTAGCAATCGGCCATTAGAGTCTCGTTCGCCTGTGTCTCCCCTGATTCCTGCCATGTCGGCAGGTCCATCGGTAGTAACTGTGAGTACGATTGCGCCAGTCACGTCGCCAGGAAGTTTTTCACTTTCACGGATGTCGATAGTCACTTCTTCACCGCTAATCCCCATTAGCGCATAGCTATGGTGACCATCGTTGATTAGAGAAGGTACTACCCGCTTTACGAGATCGACTGGAACTGCGAATCCGACGCCTGAACTCTGATTAGAATCACTCTTTATCTGAGTGTTCACTCCGATTACAGCACCGTTCATATCGAGCAACGGCCCACCAGAGTTACCAGGATTGATAGCCGCATCGGTCTGAATTACCGATGGGATGCTGTACGAAGAGAATCCACTTTTAAGTGTTCGGCTCACCGCGCTGATAATGCCGGTAGTCATAGTAAATTCTTCGCCAAATGGATTACCAAGCGCAATGGCCAATTCACCGGGGCGTAGGCCCGCAGAATTTCCAATCGTTATCGGCACTAGCTCGTGTTCGACGTCCCTTAGTTTGATCACTGCAAGATCGGCGGCCAGATCCCATGCTACGACGTCAGCCCGGTATTCACGGCCGTTGAAGAACTTTACTGTCAGTTCATCTGCGTTCTGAATAACGTGGTAGTTCGTGACGATGTGACCTTCGGTATCCCAAACGAATCCGGAACCCGATCCAAAACCATCCCTGCCGGTAGGCTGCGGAACCTTGGCAACTATGAACACCACCGATTGCACAGCCTCTTCGTACACGTTCGCCAGGTGCAAGCTCTGCGCTTCTACGACTTCGGCCGGAGTCAGGTTAGATTCAGCTTCGGCCAACTCGGGAAATGCATCACCAATAGGACCATCGTCAGGTTCACCATCGAATGCGGCCTGAATCGATTCGGAGGCCGGTGGGTTCGGATCGGCGAGCTCAGCTAACTCATTGGAATCACTCAGAATAATCGGTGAATCAACTGCGTTCTCTACTATCGTTTCAGTCGGTGAAATCGTTGCTGTGTTCGCAACATTTACTGCCTGCTCTGAAGAGTCGGGTTGAACAGTGACTGTTTGACCGACATCAGTGATGACAACAGTCGGATCGGCAGAACCAGAACATGCGACTACAGCGACAAACGTCAGCGATACGATTCCGCCGACGAGGAGTTTCTTTAGATTAGTGAGCGTGTTCATAATGTTTTTGATGCGTCACCGGTTCAAACGGTGAACGAAAAGCCTCTGGGCTCAAGCCAATTTTATTCGACTTGAGCAAGACAGTAGAAATTAGGTGATATCTAACCTACGGGGTGAATGTGGAGCAATTTTGTGGGTCGAAATGAATCCGGTCTACCAGAACGTCGTATGGAGTCGGGTTTCTCATCTCATCCGGCATCCCGAAACACTACCTCTGCCAGCCCGATGCGATAGGCAAACGACGATCTTTACCGAAAGCCAGCCCGGTGATTTTCACGCCTGGAGGTGACTGGCGGCGTTTGTATTCGCTTATATCTATAAGCCGAACTATTCGACGTATTACAGCTTCACTCGCCCCGTTGTCGCCTAACGCCTGCTCTTTTTCAATAATCCAATCGGGCGACATTCGTTCTTCGATATACATGTGAATAACGCGGTCGAGCTGATCGTAAGGTGGCAGTGAATCTTCATCCAGCTGATCAGGACGAAGTTCGGCACTGGGCGGCTTTTCAATAATCGCCTTCGGAATCGGCGAGCCAGGCCCACGTTTGTTCCTGTGGTTGCATAACTCGTACACAAGCGTTTTCGGTACATCCTTGATCACAGCGAAAGCCCCGGCCATGTCGCCGTACAACGTTGCGTAACCGGTAGCCATTTCTGACTTGTTGCCAGTCGTGAGAATCAGCCAGCCAAACTTGTTGGCGATCGACATCATCAGATTCCCGCGAACCCGCGACTGTGTGTTTTCTTCAGAAAGCCCCAGTTCAGTTCCTTCAAATACTTCACTCAGCATTTCTTCGAACGCAGAGTGACCCGGCTCGATCGGGATCTTCCATAATTCAACACCCAGCCGTGAGCACAGATCCACAGCATCGGTGATGCTGCCTTCAGATGAATAGCGAGAGGGCAGAGCCACGCCAACAACGTTTTCCGCACCGATAGCATCGACAGCTATTGCTGTAACGATTGCTGAGTCGATACCGCCAGACACGGCGATTGCGACCTTCTTGAAACCGGTCTTCTTCAGATAATCACGGGTTCCGACAAGCAGCGCCCGGTACACCGATTCGAGCCTATCGAGCCTGTGTATCGAAAGCTGTCGCAGCTTCGGGTGCTTTTTGGGAATCGTTGATTTGATCTCGATAGAAAGGGGCTTGCCAACTCTATCTAGATCATCCTGCGGGATGGCAGTTGACTGGTGTTTATTCCGCATGTGAACTAGCGACTCGAGGCTGATGTCGGCAACGAGCAGCGATTCCTCGAATCGAGCAGCTGTGCCAAGCAGTTCGCCGTCAGGCCCTGCCACCATGCTTCCACCATCGAACACGAGCTCGTCTTGCCCACCGATCTGATTCACATACAACGTATAGGTACGGTTGCGGCGTGACAGGTCGGTAACAACATCGACCCGGTGCCCCTGTTTGCCCGATTCGTACGGCGATGAGTTCAGGTTGATGATGACCTGCGCGCCTGCGGCACACTGCACCTCTGAAGGACCAATCGGCTCCCAGATATCTTCACAGATATTGATGCCCACTTTGATTCCACGAATCGAAAGCACAGGGCATTCGTTTCCAGCAGTGAAATAACGCCGTTCGTCGAATACTCCATAGTTGGGAAGGTGGATTTTTCGGTACGTGGCAACGACTTTGCGGTTGTGAATAACCGCAGCTGCGTTGAACAGTTCCGTGCCTGAATCGGTGGTTTCTGAATCGACAAAACCAACTACAGCGACGATATTCCCAACAGTAGCGGCAATGCGACTAAGGGCAGCCTTGTTCGCTGAAATAAAGTTGTCGTAAAGAACGAGATCTTCAGGCGGGTATCCGGTAATCGTCAGCTCAGGAAAGGCGACAATTTCGGCACCCTGATCCTCCGCACGGCCGATCCAATCTTCGATCAGCCTCGCGTTGCCATCGATATCACCGACGGTGGTATTTATCTGTGCAGCCGCGATTCGGAGAGTTCCACTCGAACCCGAACTGCCGTTTTCGGAAGTCCCAGAAGTCATGACCATTCGATTCTATAGTCGCTCTTAATCGTCGTTACTTCCCGAAAAAGCCATAACCGGCGGTCGAGCATAGCCCGAAACGGTTGGTAGCCGGGAATCGCCAGTCAGGAAGATGTCGATCTGTCGAGCAGCACGTCGTCCGCTGGCGATTGCGTGAACAACCAGCGACTGACCACGTTGCAAGTCTCCACAGGCGAACACCTTGTCGATGTTGGTCTGCAACTTGCCGTTTGCCGCTACGTTCCCACGGGCGTCGTAGTCGACACCAAGATCGTCAAGCAATCCATCATGCTGTGCGTGTAAGAAGCCCATTGCCAAAAAGACATATTCAGCCTCGATAACGAATTCGCTACCGGGGACTTCGTTCATGTTGAACTGACCGGTCTCTTCGTCCTTGACCCACTCGACCCGAGCGCACTCGAGGTGCTTCAAGTTACCGTCATCGTCGCCCACAAATCGCTTTGTGAGAACGTTGAAATCACGATCGCCACCTTCTTCGTGAGCACTCGAAGTGCGGAAGATGGTCGGCCACTGTGGCCACGGGTTAGTGTCGATACGAGATTCTGAAGGGCGAGGCATGATTTCCATCTGAATGATGTTTGCAGCACCCTGACGGTGAGAAGTTCCGAGGCAGTCGGCTCCGGTGTCACCACCACCGATAATGACGACATTCTTGCCGTTCACATCGATGGTTTCTTCAGGCGAGAATTCCTGGCCTTTAAGCTTGCGGTTCTGCTGGGTGAGGAGCTCCATGGCGAAGTGAACGCCTTTAAGATCCCGACCTTCAGCCGGCAAGTCTCGTGGAACTGTCGATCCACCCGAGAGGCAGATCGCGTCGTACGACTCAAGAAGCTCGTCGTGGGTTACATCGATACCAACATTCGTGTTCACGCGGAACCGAACGCCTTCACTTCGAAGCTGATTCACTCGTCGTTCAATAATCTCTTTTTCAAGCTTGAACTCGGGAATACCGAGCGCAAGAAGTCCACCGATGTACTCGTTACGTTCGTACACAGTTACGGTGTGACCGGCACGAGCGAGTTGCTGAGCGGCGGTCAGACCAGCAGGACCAGAACCGATAACAGCAACCTTCTTTTCGGTTTTGACCTTCGCAGGCTGAGGCTTGACCCAGCCTTCTTTCCATGCGTGTTCAACGATCTGCTTCTCGATCATCTCGATCGTC
>CAVOCL010000166.1:0-5093 GCA_963694185.1 Dehalococcoidia bacterium | reverse complement strand
ATCTGGAAGACGGCCTCGGATGTAAAAATCCCATCAGATTTTCTCGAACATCCTGATTCAAAAGCGATCACAGATTCGATTCGAATCCTGAAGCAGGAATTTGGTGACGAGGTCGCTGTCGTTGGGAAAACGATGGGGCCGTGGACGCTGGCCTACCACGTGTTCGGTGTCGAACCGTTCCTGCTCGGAACAGTTGATGACCCCGACGAAACTATGAAGGCACTACACGCCCTTAAAGAAATCACCATTCTTTACGGTCAGGCTCAGATCGATGCCGGTGCTGATGTGCTAACACTGCCCGACCACGCCACTGGTGACCTTGTCAGCGCTGAGTACTATCGCCGATTCCTACTAGAGATGCACCAGGAACTCGAAGAAGAACTTTCAGTTCCGATCATGCTTCACATATGCGGAGCGACGACCGACCGCATGCCATACATTGCGGAAACTGGAATGGCGGCGTTCCATTTCGATTCCAAGAACGACCCTGTCGAGGCGATGGCTGCCGTAGGCGACAAAATTCGTCTGGTGGGAAATATCAACAACCCGACTACTCTCTACGCCAGAGGACCTGAAGAGGTACGAGCCGAGGTTTTCGCCGCACTCGATGCCGGCGTTCAGTTGATTGGCCCTGAGTGCGCTATTCCACTGAAAACGAAATTGGAAAACCTTCTTGAGATTCCAATTGCGATTGAAGATTGGGTGGCCGAACGCGGTCAGAACTAAGGCTTAAATCGCTCGCAAAACACAGTCTTAACAAAAAACTGTTCTTTTTCTTCCATTCCGATGAGACAATTAATGATTGGTGCTGGTTGAAGAACAACGCTGTTATTCAAATCCACTAGTTCACGTATCCACACGTTCCGAGATATTTAATGCCGATTACGCACGAAGGCCTGGCCAAAGAGTTCGAGTTCGTTACTAACCCCGGAGAGCAAAAGCACATCGGCGATGCAATCGACGGCACTGCGCCGATCATGCAGGAGATGGCTTACGAACTGATCGTTGGAAACAACACCGAAGTCGACCGTCTTACGCAGGAAGCTCTGGCCGAAGGATTTACAGCGAACCAACTGCTCGACGACGGTCTGCTCAATGGCATGGCGATTGTCGGCGTGAAGTTCCGTGACAACCTCATTTTTGTTCCTGAAGTACTCGTTGCCGCTCGTGCAATGAAAGCCGGAATGGTCTACATCGAGCCGATTCTTTCGGCTTCGGGTGCCAAGCCCGCCGGAATTATCATCATGGGAACCGTGAAGGGCGACCTGCACGATATCGGTAAAAACCTCTGCATCATGATGCTTCGTGGAGCTGGATTTGTTGTTCACGACATCGGTGTCGATTCTTCACCGGAAGATTTCCTCGACGCTGCGGAAGAGCACTCAGCCCAGGTCGTAGGCATGTCGGCGTTGCTGACGACAACGATGCCGAACATGGGACGCACGATCGCTACTTTTGAAGATATGGGTATGCGAGACCAAGTGCGGATAATGGTTGGTGGCGCACCTGTAACGCAGGACTTCGCCGATGAGATGGGCGCCGATGCTTACGGTGACAACGCTGTAGATGCTGTCGATAAGGCGAAAGAACTCGTCAAGCTTCTTGACGAATTGAACGAGAGCTAACTTCTCACCCGACATTAGGGTGTCGGACAGGCTGGGAGATGTTGATTGACTAGCGAACAGACTCGTGACGAAAATCCCCCAAACGTGGATGCCGAGAAAGCTCGCGCCAGTCTGGATCGTCTCTACAACATCTACAAGGACATCGCTGCCACCGCTGATGAAGTGATGCAGTCGCGATGCCCGTACAAAGATGCTGCCAGCCGCTGCACCGCCAAGTTCGGATGCCGCAACCAGTTCTTCACCAGCGACCCGACTGCCGCACCAGCATGTGCGGGGAGCGACCAGATCGACTACCGAGACGCATGGGATACGTAGCCTGAACTGGCAAGCTAAATTCCGTTTCGCACGACTAATATTTCTGGGGAAGTCCAATTTTATTCCCCTGTTACTCGACTAACTGAGGTCCTCTAACGTCTTGAGCCCTGTCTTTCTCAATTCCCAAGAACTCGAATCGAACAAGAATGATTCTTTGTTCGACTTCGCTGATTCACTTTCAATAAGAGTGCCGACATCATGTGGCCGCACCGGTGAGTGCCACGAGTGCATTGTCGAAGTTCGAAAAGGTATGGACGCACTCACGCCCGCCACCGATGAAGAAAAGTTCCTGCGGGGTGATTACCGGCTTGCCTGCCAGGCCTGTGTTGCCGACCCAGAGGCCGATATCGAATTCGCTGTATTGCGCCGACAGCCGAGAATTTTGACCACCGGAGTGAAACGCAAGACCGAGATCAAGCCTGCCTATGTGCGGGTCGATGACGACGTTGTATTCGTTGGGGGATCGGAAGGTCCCGTGATTGTCGATAAGTATCGAGATGCTATCTACGGCATCGCCGCTGATCTTGGCACGACCACTGTTGTAATGAATCTCATAAACCTCGAAACGGGCGAAACTGCTTACACGGCGTCGTTCGAAAATCCTCAACGGTTTGGTGGCAGTGACATCATGAATCGCATCGTTTACGACGGTAGCGATGATGCTGGCGAGCTACGGGCGGTGATGGTTTCGTCGATCAATTTCGAGATCGGTGAGATGGTTCGTGCTCTGAAAATTCGTCGTCGCCAGATATTTGAATTTGTCGCTGTTGGCAACACCACGATGCGTGAGCTGTTCTTCGGCATCGATGTACAGAGCATTGGGCAGCGTCCGTATAAATCTTCAGTTGAGGATGATTTCAGGGCGAACAAACGCACTACCACCGCACTATCGACCACTGCTTCCGCGTTGGGTCTCAGGATTCATCCGAAGGCAACTGTCTACGGTGGGCCATTGATCGCTTCTCATCTTGGGGCAGATACAGCTGCCGACTTACTGGCGATAGGTATCGAAGATCAGATCGAGCCTGTGATTCTTGTAGACGTTGGAACCAACACCGAAGTGGTCATCGGTAACCGTGACCGCCTGCTGGCTGCGTCCTGCCCCGCTGGCCCGGCGTTTGAGGGTGGCGAGGTCACATACGGAATGCCTGGGTATGACGGTGCCGTTGAGAAGGTGACGATCAGCAAGACTGGTGAAGCGGATTCGGTAGTGATCGGGGATGCTGATCCGGTTGGAATCTGTGGATCGGGCTTGATCGACTTGCTCGCTGAGCTTCGTCGTACCGATTTGATGAACGTGCTTGGCAAGTTCAACGACGGTGCTGAGGAATACGAATTTTCTTCTGAGAACAATTTGACGCTGTCGCGGGCAGACGTTTCAGCGTTGGCTCAGGCGAAGGCAGCTAACTACTGTGGACAGGCAATTGTTCTCAGGGAATACGGGCTGCCTATCGATGGTTTCGAAAAGCTGTATCTGGCTGGCGGATTTGCCAACTATGTTGATGAGAAGAACGCCATCGATATCGGGTTCATCGCCAACATGCCCCTCGACAAGGTCGAAAAGATCGGCAACGCATCTCTTGAAGGTGCTGGAATCATGCTGCTTTCGACCGTGAAGCGAGAAGAGATCGAGAAGCTGACGGCAACTATCGAACACGTGGAGCTTGAAACGGCCCCCGACTTCTTCGATTTCTTTGTCGAAGGCTGCCACTTCAAGCCCATGGACGACATCTAGGCGACTAGTCGCTGTTTAGATGGGCGGGTTCCATTCGATGGCGTTGCGGTTTCGTATCGCTGAGTAGTGCAACGTGCTTTTCAAAGCATGAACTACGTCTTGCAGTGTGGCGACGGTTCGCAGTTCAACATCAAACTTTCCCATAAGTTCCCCAAGAACGCCTACACGCTCGACTTTGGTCGGTTCATGAGTAGATTCTTATACGTACATCCCGGCGTCGTTTAGCGATTCGAAACCGCCGCTGTTGAACGTGTATCGATAGAGGTCGCACTCATTGAATCGTTCGAGCCAGGTTTCTTCTATGTAGGCGACCATGCGTGGTGGTGCCTCGCCCATCCACTCGTCAATGTCGCTCGCCAAAGAGCCCTGAATTGGCCACAGAAGCAGCCTAGGGCACTCTCGCGGAAAGAAGTACATCGGCGAATGCCAGTCATCGATCGCCCACACAAGTGACTCCGTGTCGGGTCGACCTGCCATCACTCGTTTAAGGCGCGGACGCGGAACAAACAGTTCGATGTTCGGATCTTCAGAAAAGTGAAATAACTGGTTTGGTAATGACATAACGGCGTTGGGATTCGGGAGATAGGCGAACCAATGGTAGGTATCATTCGGCGCCATGACTACCAAAGTACTGATAACTGACTACGTGTGGCCCTCGACCGATCCTGAGCGTGAAGTTCTGGAAGCGGCCGGCATTGAACTCGTGATTGCACCTGACTCTTCGGAGGAAACGCTGGCAGCGCTGGCTGTCGACGTCGATGCGATCATGTTCTGCTTCGCACAGGTAACTGCCAAAGTGCTTGAAGCAGCTACGAAGTGCAAAATCGCAGCTCGATACGGCATCGGAGTCGACAACGTCGATATCGCCAAGGCGACCGAGCTGGGAATCGTCGTAACGAACGTTCCCGACTACTGCATGGATGAAGTTACCGATCACGCACTTGGGATGATCATTGCATTGAATCGTCGTCTAGTGCCTCACACCAACAGCGTGGTCGCCGGCGGTTGGAACGATGTAGTGCTGAATAAGCCCATGCACCGAACCCGTGGCGCCACGCTCGGAATCGTTGGGTTTGGTCGCATCGGTCGGTCGTTGGCAGCCAAGGCAGTTGGGTTCGGAATGAATATTCTTGCCTACGACCCGATGATCGAACCGGGATCGGCAGTCGATGGCGCATCGGCCGTAACTCTCGATGAAGTGCTCACTAAGTCAGATTTCATATCGCTGCACGTCCCGTTACTTCTCTCAACCGAAAATATGATCAGCACAGATGAGTTGGCAAAGATGAAGCCGGGCTCGATAATCGTCAACTGTGCCCGTGGTGGCCTGATCGACGAAGATGCGCTTGCTGCGTCGCTAGCATCCGGCCACACGGCTGGTGCCGGGCTCGACGTAGTTGAGCCGACCCCGCCAGACC
>CAVOCL010000165.1:0-5109 GCA_963694185.1 Dehalococcoidia bacterium | reverse complement strand
TCGGTGATACCACGAAGCTGCTCGGAAACATCGACCGGGTCGATACCCGAACGCAAAGCCAGCGACGCCATTCGTGAAACAGCCTCGGCCATCGCTGCGTCGTTACCACCGGCCTTACCGTGGGTAGCAAACACTTCAAACGGACGGTTGTCGGTTGCCATGTTCACCGTAACGAACAGGTTTCCTCGTCCGGTGCGAACACGGCGAGTAATACCGTTGAGCATTGCAGGTCGCTCGGCAGGAGTGATGTACTGCGGAATGCCACCGGATTCGAATATCGATGCATCGTCGGTTGCTGTGTCAGCCTTATCGGTCGTTCCGGTTGTCAGAACTTCCTTCTCACGGGAGCCGTTGCGGTAGACAGTGATGCCCTTGCAAGCGGTTTCCCATGCGAGCAGGTAAGCGTCTTCAACATCTTCGACAGTCGCTTCGTTCGGGAAGTTGATTGTCTTCGAAATCCCGGCGTCTGTACTCTCCTGAAAAGCAGCCTGCATCATGACGTGATCACGAGGTGAAATGTCGGATGCGACGTGGAACAGTCGCTTGATGTCCTTAGGAACATCGTCACGATCCTGCAGCGAACCACCATCTGAAAGGTGCTCCAACAGTTCGTCGCTGTAGAAACCACGCTCCTTCGAGATTCGCTCAAAGTTCTTGTCGACATAGAACAGAGTCTTGCCTTCAAGGATGTTCTGCTTGCGGAACGCCAGTGCGAAGATCGGCTCGATACCGCTGGATGCACCGGCGATCATCGAGATAGTTCCCGTAGGCGCAACCGTTAGGCGGCAGGCGTTTCGGAATGGCTTCTCGCCACGTTTGGCAGCATCTGAAGCGGCCCACGCCGGGAACGCTCCACGTTCTTCCGCCATCGTCAGCGACTCCTGATCGGCGTTGTCTCGAATGAATGCCATCAGCTTGCGACCCAGCTCAACAGCTTCTTCGGTGTCATAAGGAATACCGAGCTGAACCAGCATGTCGGCAAAGCCCATCACGCCAAGACCGAGCTTGCGAGTCGACTGAGTCATCGTCTCGATTGCTTCGACAGCGTACTTGTTGGCGTCGATAACGTTATCGAGCATGCGAGTTGAAAGTCGAATCGTCTGGCCAAGTCGGTCCCAGTTGAGATCTGTCATGCCGGCTTCATCGGTTTCCAAGAACTTCGCAACGTCGATAGAACCGAGGTTGCAAGATTCGTTCGGAAGCAGCGGCTGCTCACCACACGGGTTAGTTGCCGTAATACGACCCAAGTGAAGCACCGGGCTGTTCCGGTTTACTTCGTCAAGGAAAATCATTCCCGGCTCGCCGTTTCTCCACGCACCATAGACGATCTTGCTGAAGACCTCACGAGCGTCGATGTGATCGACATCAACCATTCCACTGTCGGAATCGGAAGGGTCAGCGAGTGCACGCAGAGCGTACGTCGTACCGTCTTTGACCGCCTGCATGAATTCGTCAGACGCTCCGACAGAGATGTTGAAGTTGTGGATTTCACCTTCAACCTGCTTGCAGTCGATGAATTCAAGAATATCGGGGTGGTGAACATCCATGACGGCCATGTTTGCGCCATCACGTTTGCCACCCTGGGTTACGAGTGTTGATACGGAAGATAGGTGTCGCAGTACGCCGATTGGGCCACATGCCTTGCCGTGCGTGGTCGCAATGCCAGCGCCTTTGGGGCGAAGCTCAGTGAGGGCGAATCCGGTTCCGCCACCGAACTTCTGAACCATCGCAGCATCGTGAGCAGCACCCATGATGCCCTCCATGCTGTCGTGGAGCGGAAGAACGAAACATGCGGAAAGCGTGCCTGCGCCCGTGCCTGCGTTCATGAGGGTAGGGGAGTTTGGGAGATATTCGAGGCTGGCCATCATCTGGAAGAAGCCTTCTTCGATCTGGGCAACTTCGTCAGGAGTTTTTTCGTATTTGAACTCAGGAGCGGCGAGTGCCTTGGCGACTCGTCGGAACATGCCTTCAGGAGTTTCGATTATTTCTCCGTCGGTGTTTTTCTGCAAATAACGTTTATCCAAAACCACATTGGCGTTATCTGAAATCACTGCTGGTGCGAATTCTTCTGCTGGGGTTGTACCGTTCGTGCTCATCTTTGTGTCCTGCGTTGTGGTCATCAATTTTCTTTTCGTGCGTTTTTGTGGGGTGTTTTTATTCGTTTTGTCGAACTTGACCAACGATTTGACCGTTGGTATTGCCAGCCCGGGCAGTTTGTTTGTAAATGCCGCCTAATCTGCCAGTGAGACTAAAGGGGGTGTTAGCCCTGCCTTGCTCTCCGGCGGCGACCCCGCTGAGCGAGCCGTGGAACGTCATCCTCTATTAGCCGTAATTGGCTCTTCGATCCGGCATCTTCTCCCTCCGGATCTGCCAATGCCTCTACTTCTTTAGTAAAGGAATCGACATCCTGGAAATCTCGATACACCGAGGCGAACCTTATGTAAGCCACCCTGTCGAGAATTTTCAGTCGCTCAATGCACATCTCTCCGAGTACCCGCGCTTCAATTTCTGCTTTGGCGAGTTTGTGCAATTCGTTTTCTATATCGACAACCATCTTAGAAATGGCGCCAACCTCCAAGGGCCTCTTGGCACACGCAGTGCGAAGCGACCTTTCGAGCTTCTCTGTTGAAAATGCCTCGCGGCGGCCATCCCGCTTGGCGATCATCAATGGCATTGAATGCACTTTTTCGTAGGTGGTGAACCGCAGTTCGCACCTTATGCACTCACGCCGTCTTCGCACGCCATCAGGCGCTTCACGCGAATCGATAACGCGTGATTCATTGTTTCCACAGAAGGGACAATGCATTGCCTAAAACGTACCCATCGCTCATTGCCCGAGAGTGCCGTGAAGAAGCTGTTCCGCTTGAGGGTGGATTTCGCCATCCAGTTCCTTTGAGCGGAGCAGTGTGTAAAACGAAATGTTGAACACGCCACCTTGCGGCTGCGGACACAGCCAAACCCCACATTTAGTGGTGTGCACTGGAGACTACCACTATCCATAGAGGGTGTGTCAATCCTCTGTGTCAGCAGCTTCCAGGCGCTTCTACTGCAAAATGGGGCTGTGCAACTGGAGGAATTCACCTTGTTCAGACACGCTAATTATACGTGATAATAGCGACGATATTTGTCGGAAATGCTGCTTTGCAGTTCAAGATTTAAGTTTCCCTAAAAGCTGGGAATTGCTTTCAGATGAGGCATATTAGTTGAAATAAAAAAGTAAACTTTCGTATCGACTTAGTCGAATATGTCGAATGCATGATCGACAATCTTCCACCTTCGCATATGCGTCAATTAACACGGGATAGGAACGCCAGATATGAAGAATGCCTGGGCTATCAGGTATGCCACTGACGAGGTTCTAGAAACCTCAGTTCAGTTGGGCGTGAAAAATATCATCTTCTATGGTGGTCCTGGTGTGGATGTGCTGCCGGGTTCGGATCAGCCTCACGGCAAAGAGCGGAATACCTACGACGATTATGTGGCTATTCGTGAGCGGGTCGAATCGTACGGGCTCACCCTCGTCGGTTGTGAAAACGGCTTCATTTCGATCCCGAAGTTCTACGACCTGGCATTTGGCGGGCCCAAGCGCGACGGGCTAATTGAACTGCTTGCGGCTGAAATTACCGATATGGGCCGGGCCGGTATTCCAATTCTTGCCTACAACTGGATGCCGAATTCTGTATGGCGTTCTGGCGGCACCCAGATACGTGGCAAGACCGATGTTACGGCGTGGGACAGCGACGCAGATGACAAGCGTTCGATCATCGATATACCGGATTCGACCAACGAGCTTCTGCGCGGCTACGACACTTCACGCGAAAACATGTGGGAGTGTCTTGAGTACTGGATCAAGGCCATAACGCCTGTTGCTGAAGCTGCTGGTATTCGGCTAGGTATTCACCCTGACGACCCGCCTGTGCCCGAGCTGGGTGGTGTCCCTCGCCTTCTGGGAAGCTTCGACGCTTATAAGCGCCTAACTTCAATCGTCGATAGCCCTTACAACGGTATCGAGTTCTGCCAGGGGACGTTCTCCGAGATGGATGACGCCCGTGATGGCGGAATTTACGAGATGATCCGATATTTCGCCGAGCGAGATAAGGTCCTTTACGTTCACTTTCGCAACGTTTCTGGAACAGTTCCCAAGTTTAACGAAGAGTTCATAAATACCGGCTATGTCGATATGAAGCGTGCTATGGAGACGTATCACGCAGCCGGGTACAAGGGCGTTTTCATGGATGATCACTGCCCGGAAATCGTTGGCGATACGGCGTTCCCCGGTAATTGGGGTGGCTACCGTTCGAGAATCTTTGCCCAGGGCTACATTCAGGCGATGCTCGAAGCTGTAACGGGTGAGCGACCGGAGTCGTAGCGAGTTGGTGGCGTGGCTTTTGGCATTAGGCAGTATTGTCGTTGCGCACCGCTGCGTTCATTCGTGGACGATCCGGCCCTCGGGAAGATTCGTCCATGAGCGATCGATGGCTCAGGATGTCCACTGATTGCCACGTCGTTCCTCACTTCTCGCAATGACAATCACGCCCGTCTCACCGTTCTACGAATCGTTTGTTGATTACGGCGTTGCTTTTTAGGAACTTGATCAACAAAGTTTCAACGCTTTCACGCAGCACCCTATCGTCGATGCGAACGTAAGCGGCCGATTCCACGATCGGAGACTTGAACCAGAACTTATCGTGGTGAACGCGCAAACGTCGAGCGATCGACCTGCCCTGACCCACGTACAGCGGCCGCTGGCAGATGTCATACAGCACGTAGATACCGGTAACAGTTGGAAATTTGCTGGTGTCGTATGGATCGAATTCGGTCATTTCCCCAACACCCATCAAACCCACGATCTTTGGATGACCGGTCGCACCTGTTGTTCCCACCACATCGCCCCCGACAGCACGTTTTAAATTGACCAGCCTTGCCCTGAGACGGACTTGCTTGAGATCTATATTTTGATACTTGTTATGCATGTGTACATTGCTGACTATACGTATGGTAATATCGTGCATGCATACGCCAACTGAGTGCGAGTACCAATCAACAAACGCAAAAGACCCCGAGAGAAGGTCGTTCTCTCGGGGTCTTGTATGACTCGTACTAGGCGCA
>CAVOCL010000164.1:0-5130 GCA_963694185.1 Dehalococcoidia bacterium | reverse complement strand
GTGGGGTCCGTCGCCCGATCCGCCCACCATTTCGTCAGTGTCGGCACCGGAACAAAACGCTCGACCAGCACCTGTGAGGATCACGGCGCGGATCGAATCGTCGGCCGCTACAACGTCGAGCGTGTCGACTAAAGATTCGAGTAAGTCGTTATTGAGTGAGTTGAGCCGGTCGGGCCGGTTGAGCGTGATAGTGGCGAACCCATGATCATGGTTCACATCGAGTATCACGCTGGGAGTTGTCGAATTATCGGCGGTGTCTGGCATGCCGGAATTCTAGCACCAGCCTGAAGCTGAAATGCCATGCGTTTTTGCTGGTGTAGAACTGATTTCAACACCAGTTTTGGACCAGCAAACATTTCTGGGCGTTCGATGTGAAACGAAGACTATTTTCGTTTCGATACGCCGTGCTATTCGAAGTATCAGCCAAGAGGCCAGCCGTTAAGCCAGAAGCAAGCGAAATATCGCTACTAAGCTGCTTGCTGATCGGTGTACGGCAGCGGAGTTGCAGGGGCGCCCGACGGCTTCCCGAATAGTCGCGCCGCCATCTCGGGCGAAAGGTCTTTCGAGAATCCACATTGCAAGCACTTCAAGAACGTGCCGTGCATGTCGCTATCGGCATTAATGTCGCCAGAGCATCGAGGGCATGATTTTAGGTACAGCATCTTTTTTCTTTTCCTGTTATTCAGGATCGAGTTGAAAGTGCGTAAAGCTTAACCGCCAGAAAAATAGCCACGAACCGTCCCTGCCGACACCTTTAATGAGTGCCTACACGTAATTCTTTGAGACCTTAGTTGCTTGCCACCGGTTGTACCGGGTTTCTTGCAGAGGGTTGACGGAGTGATTAGATCAAATCGTCGTATGCACTCTGCTTGAATCCGAAGATAACTTGCGAACCGTCGGTCAAAATCGGTCGCCGAATCAGGCGTGGCTCGCTTACCATCATTGCGATCAACTCGTTGTCGGTAGCCTTACCTCGCAGATCTCGGTATGGCTTGGAACTCGGGCTTCTCCAAGCGAACATCTCATCTACAGACGAAAGTTTGCTCAGATTTTTTATTTCGTCGATCGAAAGTTGGTCTTTGAAGAAATCTCGAAATTCGTACTCAGTGCTCGAATCATTGAGAGCCCGACGGGCCTTCGTGCACGTACTTCAACGAGACCAGCAGTAAAACTTCAGTTCGGTGGACACTAATAAATCTCCGGAATTCTGTTGGGATTGTCGCTATTGGAAGAGGGATTTTTGGGGCAGACGTGTAGCAAACAGAATGCCAAATCGTTTTCACGCTATCAGCGATGTTGGGGTAGCCTGCACCGTAACAGCAAAGGCTCTTGGTGAGTAATCGTAACGACAATATTAGTGGGGAGATTAGCGATACGACTCGCTGGTCTATATTCAAACGCGCCCTTCCAAATCGTCGAAGCAAGTCACGTAACTTTTCGAACCTAAGCCTTTACGCATTTGGGCTATCTGGCGTGTGGACCGGCGTCGGTACGGGAATACTCCCCTTCAAAGTGCTAGAAGCACTAGAAGCGGGTCAAATAGAAATACTTGGATACGCGCTCGATAAAAACGGTGCGCTTGGCATGTTGTCGCTACTCGGGTTGATTGTCGCTGCGGCCGCTCAGCTGGGAGCTGGATCACTTAGCGACCGAGATTCCAGATTGGGAAGTCGCCTGCCCTACCTGCTATTTGGCGCTTTCGGGCTGGCAGTGATCACCGTATATTTCGGTTTCGCCACATCGTTCGTCACTCTCGTGATTGCAATCATGGCAATGCAGATGTTCGGCAACATTGGGCAGGGACCAGCGAACGCCTTGATCATCGATCATGTGCCGGCAAGCCAAAGAGGCCAGGCTGCAGGTGTACTAAATCTCTGGCGATTGCTTGGTGCTGGATCGGTTACCGTAATCGTGCTTCAGTTCATGGCCAGATACGATGCTGAAGAATCACCGCAGTGGCTGTGGTACTCGATCGCCCTAATGATTACCGTTTTGATTCTGAGTACGTTGTGGATGGTTTTAGTAGTTCGCCCGTCGAGTGGCCTGTTCATCCCGAATCTAAAGAGATCGAAAGCTCCGGTAAAGATCAAGGCCGCTGCCGTTGCGAACGCCGTGAGACCCCGTATCAGCGGAAGTTATGTGGCGTTCCTGGTGGCCCTAGCATTTGCTATCGCTGCGATGTCATCGATGCAGATATATGCGCTGTTTTTCCTGCAAGACGTGGTTGGTTTAGAAAATCCAGCAGACGGAGCCGACCTACTGGTGATCGTCATCGTGTTTGCAGCCGGGCTTACGGTATTGCCCGCCGGCTACCTGTCAGATCGACTCGGCAGGTCCAGTCTTTTCGTAGTTGCAGGAGTCACCGGGGTGTTTTCTTCCCTGCTTCTGCTGTTCGTCGATTCGATCGGGCCAGTGCTTGCGGTTGGAGTTGTGGTTGGCATAGCGGTTGGTCTTTTTATGACACTGACCTGGGCTGTAGCCAACGATCTCGTAAATCGTAGCTCTGCCGCAAAAGAACTTGGGTATACGAGCTTTGCAACGCTGGCAGGCTCGGCTCTGGCACGCTTCGCTGGGATAGGGATCGATGAGCTCAACGATGTGTCTGAAAACCTCGGTTACAAAGCGATAATCATCTCGGTAGCGGTCTCATTTGCATTGTCAGCGGTGATCCTTGCCAAGATCGGTGGCAACCCCGCCAAAGAAAAATCCTCTGAATTCGAACCGACGGTTACGGTCCCCGCTCCTGATTAGGTGAGAAATAACGCCGACTCGCCGATATACTTGCTATCTCGAATCTCCGCCGGGCACAGCCCTAGCCGTTTTGGTTTTTTTGTAAATGGACGTGTTTCTCGCCAGCCCCCGTGGATTCTGCGCCGGAGTTGATCTGGCTGTCGACATTGTCGATCTCGCTATTCAGCAATACGGAATTCCTGTCTACGTAAAGCACCAGATCGTCCACAACCCCAAGGTTGTTGCCGATGTCGAAGCGAAGGGTGCAATCACCGTCGAGGACGTAACGGAAATTCCCGAGGGAGCTGTTGTTGTGTTTTCGGCACACGGGTCGCCGCCATCCGATTATGAAATCGCAAAGCAAAGGGGACTAACCGTCCTAGATGCAACATGTCCGCTCGTAACCCGCGTTCACAACGAAGCCAAGAAGTACACCAAAGAAGGCAAGAAAATCGTTCTCGTGGGTCATGAGGGTCATCAGGAAGTGATCGGAACTACAGGCCAGGCGGAAATGGAGCTGGTCGACGATCGGAAGGATTCCGATCCTCCCAATTGGCCAACAGATACCGAAGTTGCGGTTCTAACTCAAACCACTCTTTCAGTGAACGACACCGCCAAGGCAGTAGCGCGAATCCAGAAGCAGTTCCCAAACGCGGTTGTTCGAAACGACATCTGCTACGCCACTACTAACCGCCAGGCTGCCGCTACCGAGCTTGCCGATTTGACTGAATTGGTACTGGTAATCGGCGCTCAGAACAGTTCAAATTGCAACCGGCTCAAAGACGTCGCCATCAACAAAGGCGTACCTGCCTACCTGATCAACGGACCCGAAGAGCTCGACGTTTCGTGGCTTGATGGGGTTGAGAAAATCGGGATAACGTCTGGAGCATCGACTCCAGAAAAACAGGTGAAAGCCGTTATCGAAGCAATTGCACCAGACAACATTTTCCGTGTTGGGCCGGGCGAAGAAACGACCACATTTGCGATTCCACGTAACCTCCGAAATCTCGTTAGCGATGGAACACGCCAGAACAAGGAAGATTTGATTATCGATGAAGATTACTAGCGTCGAATGCCTGGTACTTGATGAAGAGTACCCATACGTAATCCTTCACACAGACGAAGGATTCACAGGATTCGGCGAGTGTTTTCGACGCGCCCCTTACGTTTCTAAAGTGGCTATAGAAACGGTTTTTGCACAGCTTGTACTCGGCAAATCCCCGTTCGATTCTGAAGAGATCTGGGATTCGATGTTCAAGGCCGGAGCGGTTGCGGGTCCTCTCGGTGCGCTACTCACAGCTGCTGCCGGGATTGATCTGGCGCTGTGGGATCTTAAAGGCAAGATTCTCAACACTCCTATTTACAACCTGATCGGCGGCAAGCGTAGGGACAAGATCAAGGTCTACGCCAGTTCACTCGCCCGTGATCTCACTCCAAAAGACGAAGCCAAACGAGTTGCTCATTTCCGCGATCAGGGATTCTCTGCGTACAAAATGCACTCGGCTATTCCGGGCAAGATCGACGATCCGGGTGATCTGACCATCGAGACCGTGAAGGCTATTCGTGATGAGGTTGGCTACGAGATGGATGTGCTGGTCGATGTGAACAGCGCTTACTCAGTGCATCACGCGATCGAAATTGGTCGCCAGCTACAGGACCTCGGCGTGTTTCATTTCGAAGAGCCCGTTCACACACGTAACTACGTCGGCATGGCCGAAGTTGCCGACGCGCTTGATATTCCCGTGGCTTCAGGCGAGAACTCATTTACTCGGTGGGAGCACCTGACGCTTATTCGTGAAGGTCGCCCCGATATCGTTCAGCCCGACGTCGTGAAGGTCGGTGGAATTACCGAGTTCCTGCGCATCGAGGCAGTGCTCACAGCACACGGTGCGACGATGACCATTCACAACACGCAGCCTTACGGATCGAGCGCTGCTCACGCCCACCTGCTAGCGCCGAGCAACAACTTCCCGTACGCACAGGAATACAACATCGAAGAAGTGGGCATTCGAGACAACGATTCGATTCTCGATACGCCGTACGAAGTCGAAGACGGCTTTATTCGGATTCCCGACGGACCGGGACTCGGCCTCGATTACAACCTGGAGAAAATGCGAGCCCGAAGCAGCGATCGCCCGTCGGAGTTATCCGACGTGTGGGGGCACATGCAGTAGGGGTTACGAGGCGACAGCGGCTAATTACTGCTTACCAACCGAGTTTTCTCCGACGGCCACCCCAACGGTCGGCCTGCCAATCGATCCAGCGGCCGTGTGCCTCGCAGTTAGCGAGCAATTCGGGATCGCTCTGTACACCGTTTTCGTACGTGATCAGCCGCAAGTCGGAGTACCCGTTCGGCGTTCCTTCGAACACCAATCGTGTGATCAAACGGTTCGACGAAGC
>CAVOCL010000163.1:0-5134 GCA_963694185.1 Dehalococcoidia bacterium | reverse complement strand
TAGAGCTCGAACTGTATTAGGTTCGTATGGTGTGAGTTCGGTAGAACGTATTGCGGCATATTCGGCCAGCGATGGCCCCTTGCCTACGGTGGCTGCCACTTGCGAAAGTGTGCCAAGTGAATTTGTTTGACTCGATTCAGCGATGCCAATTTCGCAGTTGAGTACGTCGGCAAGGATATTGCGGAAGCAGTTGGTTTTGATCATTCCGCCACCAACCGCGATGCTGAGGGCCGGGCCACGGAAGCTGTTGAGGCGTTCGATGTTGTAGCGAATTGCGTAGGCGAAGCTATCGAGTGCAGCGCGGGCGATGTCGAATCGGTCGGGCGGTTCGAACGAGATCGGGATCGGGAACATGAATCCACCAGAGCGGCGGTTGGTATTGGCCGGGTGGACGAGTGACGGGCCCAGAAACGTTGTGATGGCGTTAGATCCGGGTTCGATTTTACCGAGCGGGTCGTCTAGCGATTCCATTACTTCGACGTTGTTGAGCGATCCATAAAGCAGCGATAGCAGCCACTGGTAGGTACCACCGGTATCGCCTGCATTGCCTTCGATGATCCAGCGATTGTCGATTACGTGACGACCTGTCCACATGGCGCGAGTGTCGTCGAACACGGGGCGTTCGGTAACTCGCTGGCAGTGTGTGCTCCAGCCCGACAGTATTCCAACAGCATTGGGTAGCTGGGCACCGAGGCCGAGTAGTCCCGATTGGGTGTCGGGTCCGCAGGCGACAACGGGTGTTTTGTCCGGGAGACCGAGGGTCGTTGTGAATTTTTTCTTGAGATTGCCGACTACGGTTCCGGGTGGGCAGGTTGCTGGTATTTGGATATCGCCTAAATTGAATGCTGGAGCGAGCGCCTTTGCGGGATCGCCAGTTGCCAGCATGCCGAGTGCCGATTCGACCGCAAGTGTTTGTTCCATCAATAGCTCGCCGGTTAGTTCGAGAATTATCCAGTCGGCGATGCTGCAAACGGTTCTTGTGCGTTCATATATTTCGGGCTCTCTGCTAGCGAACCATTGCAGCCGTGCCCACGTTGTGAGCCTGCCGGGGCCGTGACCGGTGAGTTCCCAAACGTCGACGAGTGTGTTCTCATCGATTTCTTTGCCTTCAATTTCGGCTCGCATGTCGCTACTTGGCATGGCGTAGATGGCCTAGCCTTCGAGGTTGATCAGTACGAGACTCTGTCGTTGTGAGGTAACTCCGATGCCAGATATTTCGTTTGGAGATATGTTTGCCGCGCCGATCGCTTGTTGCGCGGTGGAAATGACGAGTTTGAGTGCCGTTGGGGGATCGAGCTCGAGGGCGTTGCTCGGGCCGTTGGCCGGTTTGGTGTAGGCGACGGGGGCTTTGACGGTGGCAAGTGAATCGCCGATTGGCGGCCCGATGGTGACGCTGATATGACTCGTGCCAAAGTCGATCGCCATGTACACGCTGGAATGTTTATCGGTTGTCACGTAGGGCGGTTCAACTTTCTACGGTGTGATCGTTGTTGGGCTATCGGCAATTAATGCGGCTCCAGTTCCGATGTCGTGGACAACGTACATGGCGGCAAGGTTACCGCTTCGAACCGCAGATTCCATCGTCGACGGCCAGCCGGTGTCGGTCCAGTCGCCTGCTAAGTAAAAACCGGGCAACGGTGTTTGTTGTGAGAGTCGAGTTTGCTGCGATCCCGGGCCGACTCGGAAAGTGGCTTCAAGCATTTTCACGATCGTAAATTTATCGATTTTGGCTTCAACTGCCGCTGGAAACGCTTTTTCCATTTCCGCTGTGAAGATTTCTCTAAGTTCCTGTTTTGATCGGTCTTGCCATTCCCAGGCGCCGCTTAAGGATATGACGATGTGCTGCCCAGATTCGTTGCGAGATTTCAGGTCGGTGTCGTTGAAAATCCACTGCAGAGGGCTATCGAGCGTTGCCACGAACTTTTCGGTGAGTACGGGGCGGTCGTACCAGATGTGCACGGCGACGATGGGGGCGGTTCGGACTAGTTCAGCGGGCGTGAAAAAGTCGTCAGCGGCGTCCGGGCTGCGGCTTGGAAGAAGCATATTCATGGCCGCTGCGGGTACTGCTGAAACTACGGCTTGACCTTCTATCAGCTCATCACCGACAGTTCGCACTCCGGTGATTGCGCCGTTGGATATGTGGAGAGATTCGATGTCGACACCGGTTCGCACTTCACCGCCGTGAGATTCGATGAACTCGCAAGCGTTGTCGCCGACCAGCTTTGAGAGTCCGGCAAGCGGAATGCCCATTGCCGGGTTGTTGGCTGATCCGAGTAGTGCGACCTTGAACAGTTCGATGCCGGTGTGGGCGCTGACTGCGGTGATGTCATCGTTTAACGACGGGAGGATGATGAGGTTCCAGAAGTTGTCGATCGTTTCGTTGTTTTGGCCGTGCTCTCGAAGCCAATCATCGAAGGTGAACTTATCGTGGAGTGACATCGGGCCGGGGCGTAGTTTGGTGAGCTTGATGCTCAATAACCCCCAGAGGAGGCGTATTTTTCCTGCGACGCTGACGTGTCGATACCCGATGAGCGCAGACAGGTTCGCCAGAACGCCGGGCAGTTTACGAGCTTTTAGCCAGCTGGTTTTTCCTCGCTTGAGCACTGGGAATCCGATGCGGCGTTCGAGCCTGATTTGATCGGTCGCACCGATGTCGGCGATGTACTGCTGAAATTCGTTACAGGCACCGATGAATACGTGCTGGCCATTGTCGATTTCGACGCCGGTATCGCTGTCGGTAAACGAGTAGGCACGTCCGCCAAGAAACGGTCGTTTCTCAAGCACGATCGGTTTTATGCCGTGACGAATGAGCCGCACTGCGGTCGCCAGCCCGGCGATACCGCCGCCAATGATGACTACGGTTCGTGTTGCCATGGACTAAACGAACCTGATTCCGAGGCGCCGTAACCAGATGACGGAAATGAGTTTGAGTTTCTGGAACTTGGTCAGGCTGATGCGTTGGTTTAGCGTGTCGTAGTCGTGCTTTTCTATGCGGTTCAGCAAGATTTCGTAGACCTGCGTCATGGTTTCGGGGCACTTGCGAGACTCGCTGTCGATCAGCGGGAAAAGGCGAACTCCTGAGGCGAGATATTTCCGTGCACGCGCCACCTGAAATTCCATAAAACGAACGAACTCTGGCGTTACTCTTTTGTGGTGCAGATCGTCGATAGAAACGGCGTATTCGGCCAATTCTTCTAAAGGAAGATAAATTCTGCCGATTTCAAGATCTTCTGTGATGTCACGAAGGATGTTGGTTAGCTGAAGAGCAATTCCAAGATCGATTGCGTATTCGACTGCCCGTTCGTCTTCATAGCCGAAGACTTCGATTAGTGCGAGTCCCGTAGCACTTGCGACTCGGGTGCAGTACACAACGAGGTCGTCCCAGGTTTCATATGTGGCGCCGTTGAGATCCATTCGGCAGCCATCGACGACATCAAGTAGGTGCTGCTGATTGATCGGATAGTTGTGAACGGTGTCGCTGAGTGCGATCCACATTTCGGGTCTGGATTCGCCAGCGCGTGGGGCCAAGCCTGCGTAGGCATTGGCGAGCCGGCGTTCTAGCGAATCGAGTTCTTCGCCGGTTCGTTCGCCGTATTCGCCATCGTCAACAATATCGTCTGCGAGCCGGCAGAACGCGTAGCCGGCGTAGACTGCGTTGCGTTTGCCTGGCGGCAGAGTGATGAAGGCGTAGTAGAAGTTTGATGAAGCAGCTTTGGTCGATGCGGCTACAACTTCGTAGGCATCGGCAATCTGTTGTGGCGTGGGTGGTGCAGCCGGTGCTGCAGGTGATGTCGCCACTGCTTCTTGTTCTAATGGCATGTCAGTCAGTATGCCTTGTTGCAGATTCGAAGGCACGTTTGGGAATTAAGCGGATTCCGAGTTTTGAACGAATCCATGTCGAGGTGAAAATACGTGCTTTGCCGAGCTTAGAAATTTTGGGACGTGAGGTGAGAACGGTGTAGTTCTGGCGTTCGATGGCTCGCAGGATTTCGAGTCCGCCGCGGGTGAAAAGGGCGAAGTCGGACTTGAGGGCGGTGTCGAGATGATCGGCGAGGGGGTAGCCGTCGATGAATAGCTGGCGAGTGCGTTTGACCTGGAATCGCATCAGGTTTTCGAAATTTTTGTCGTGCCGACGTTCGACAATTTGCTGCTCGGTGACTCCGAACTGATTCAGGTCTTCAAGCGGGATGTAGATGCGCCCGATTTCGAGATCGACACCGACGTCCTGCCAGAAGTTTGCGAGTTGGAGTGCTGTGCAGGTTTTATCGGCGAGCTCGTGGAGTTTTTCTTCTCTGACACCGCTCAAGAAAAGCACGAGTCGCCCAACTGGGTTGGCGGAGTATGTGCAGTATTCGAGAATGTCGTCGAAGCTTTGGTGGCGAGTAATTGTTTGGTCGCGTCGGTTCGCTTCGATGAGTCGCTTGAATGGTTCGTTTGGGATTTCGAACGTTCGGATGGTTTCTGCGAGAGCTACGAAGTATGGGTGGGTTGGGGAGTCGATGTTTTCGACTGTTGGGTAACAGAGATCGAGTTGCTGTTCCCATAAATCAAGCAGGGCAAGCCTGTCGCCATCAGCTTCGTCGCCGAGATCGTCGACTCCACGTGAAAAGGCGTAGATGGAGTAGAAGTGTTTGCGCAGATGCTTCGGTAGCAGGCGTGAGCCGATGCTGAAATTTTCGTAGTGCGTTTTGGCCAATTGTTCGCATGCTGCGAATGTGGCGTCCAAGTAGTCGGGCGAGTTAGGGCTGACTTCCATGCTGGGTACCGGAAGCTCGACAGCCGATGTAGCTGACTGAGTCATGGGCAAGAATTGTGCGGCACCTTTCGAGTGGGTGCCGACTTTTGAACTAGAGGCCCATTACCTGAACGGCGACCTGGCGAGGCTTTGGCTCGTCGAGTTCAACGAGGAACACGCGCTGGAATTCACCGAGCAGCGGCTTGCCATCGATGATCGGAACGATTTCCGATGTGCCAAGAATCATGTGCTGGCAGTGAGCGTGGCCATTCGGGCATTCATTGGGGCGCATGCTTACGGTGCGTAGTTCGAAATCGTTGTGACCGTAGTAGGCGTCTTTTGGGGCGCTTCGTTCGAGGAAGTGCTCCATGTCTTTTAAAAGGAGGGGTTCGTTCTCGT
>CAVOCL010000162.1:0-5190 GCA_963694185.1 Dehalococcoidia bacterium | reverse complement strand
GCTTAGCGACGGCGCCTTTACGGGATCTGACTTATCAGCGCGTCGGCAACTTCAACAAGTGAACTGCCGATAATCTGCGGTTTCTGATCAAGCCGACTCAGATTCATGCCGTGCCTTGCAATGAATGTTGCGTTCCATCCTGCTGCCAGCGCCCCCGACGTGTCCCAGTTGTGAGCTGCGACTAGCCAGAGATCAGCCGCTCTTTGATTGAGCTCTGAAGCAGCGAATTCATACACTTTGGGTGCCGGCTTGAAGGTTTTAACTGAATCGACCGACAATTGCTGATCGAAGAATTTTGAGATTCCAGCATTGTCAAGTTGGGCTGCGACGAGAGCGGGTGGAGAATTCGTTAAAGTCACCAGTTGAAACCCATGATCCTTCAGGCGTTGAAGCTGTGCTGAAACTTCGGCGTGGGCGGGTAGCGACCGCATGGCAGCGACTACCCTGGAGAAATCATCCTCGCCGACTTTCACTCCCTTTCTCGCGGCTATCAATTCGAACGCCGAAACACCAATTTTTCCGAAATCCGAATAACGATCTATAAGGGAAGAAACTAGCGCGTCTTGAATGACCTGAGAAAACCACTCTTTTCGGACCTCACCTGAACCGAAGAGGTCCTCAAATATCGGGTCCATATGAGATATGTCGAGTAGCGTCTCGTTGACGTCAAAAACTATGATGGTCAATTTCGACTCCTTACTCGTCGAAGCTTAGCGACGGCACCTTTGTCGGGTCTACCCACGGCAAATCTAGCATCAACACTTCCAGTGTTAGCTGTGGCACGGCGTTGGCTTCGAGCGCCATTAGGGCGTTTTGAATCGAGGTCACAGCATGGGCGATTTGCGCCTCTTTTAGCTCTTTCGCAATCTCAGAAAGCAGCTCCAACCACTCGGTGTTGGTCACATGATCATCGAGCTCATGTCGCAGCATCGCAACGTCGCGCCACCACTCGAGCCAGCGTTGCATTTCGGCCAACACTGCTTCACGATCTCGCCAGAACTGTCCACCCGTCTGCCGGGCGTACCTGAATCGTTCTTCAACGTTGCCCGTTATGATCTCGGCAAACCTGAGTATCGCCTGATTATGAGCATCGATGATCGTCGGATCTTTCAAAGCGTCGATCGCCCAGCCGGGGCACCCACGGGCGAGTCGAGAAAGCGAATGCGCTTGCTCCTCTTCAGTCTCATATTTTTCAATAAGCTCTGTCTTGATCACTTCGGCGTCCACCGGCCGAAGATCGATTCGCTGGCAGCGTGAAACAACCGTTTCCGGCAGCAGTTCAGCAGTCGGGGCTGTGAGAATAATCATCACATCGTCTGAAGGCTCTTCGAGCGTCTTCAGCATTGCGTTGAACGCCGCTTCGACCATCCGATGTGCCCCATCGATGATGAAGACCTTCTTAAGACCTTCGAACGGTGTGGTGGCCGAATCTTTGATCAAATCACGAATGTGATCGATAGAAATCGTTTGGCGGCCCCGAGCAGGCGCATCACCATCGCTATCACCGCCGCCACTCGACTTTCGTGAGTCCTTTTCCAGCTCTGTATCGACATCGATCACTCGCACATCCGAGTGAATCCCCCTACGAATTCGATCTGCCTGGTGCGATGTCGCAAGGTCGATATTGTCGGCCTCACCGAACATATCGATCACAGCCTCGCTGTTGACCATGCAGGCGATGTCAATCGCCAGCGTTCGCTTACCGACCTTGTCGGGTCCAGTAATCAAATAGGCGTGCGCAAGTCGTCCCATTTCGGACGATTTCGAAAGCAGCCGCGTCGCACCCGGGTGACCAAAAGTCGCCCATCCGACGACCGGAGGACGGTTGATTACGGGTGCGTCAGAATTAGTCAAGATCAAGACTCGATGCGAGTAGATCGGCGTAGGTCTCGCGTCGGCGAATCAATCGTGCTTCGCCCTCGTTCACCATTACGACGGCCGGGCGGGTTTGCATGTTGTAGTTACTCGCCATCATCAGGCAGTAAGCACCCGAGGCTGGCAGCGCCAGAAGCTCGCCGGTTTCGACGTCTGGCAACTCAACGTCACGAGCAAGTACATCGCCAGACTCGCAGAATTTTCCAGCAACCGTAACGGTCGAAGTGCGCTCGGCGAGAGGTCGATCCACCGGGACTACCGCGTATTCAGATTCGTAAAGCGCAGGGCGGATGTTGTCGCCCATTCCGCCGTCGACACTCACGTAGGTGCGAACGTTTGGAATGGTCTTGATCCCGCCAACGGTGTACACAGCGACGCCCGAACGGCCGACTAGCGCACGTCCCGGTTCTACGCTCAGTTCAGGCTCGTCGAGACCGTACGTGTCGCAGCCTTTTCGGATCGCTGTGGCAATCTCTTTGGCGTAGTCGCTCAGCGGCAGAGGAAGGGTGTCGGCGACGTAGCCGATAGCGAAGCCGCCACCGGGGCTGAATCGCTTTAGTTGAAGGCCGTACTTCTCGCGCATGTCAGCTGCGAAGCTCAACACGTAATCGATCGCTTCCGAATACGGTTCGAGTTCAAATATCGGCGATCCCAGATGAAAGTGAAGACCTTCCACAACGAGGTTTTCTTGCTTCAGAGCCTGTTCAACTGCAACTTCGGCATCACCGGTTTCGATAGAAAATCCGAACTTGGAATCGAGTATTCCAGTTGATGTAAGCAGATGCGTGTGAGGATCTATGCTCGGCGATAAGCGGAGCATCACCGGCTGCTTCACGCCAAGCTCGCCTGCAACATCGTTCAGCAATTCGATCTCGGCGAACGAGTCGAGAGTGATGCAACCAATGCCGTACTGAACAGCTTCAGTAAGCTCGTCACGACCCTTGTTGTTGCCGTGAAAGTTGAGCCGCTCAGCTGGGAAGTCCGTGGCCTTCGCAACGGCCAGCTCACCGCCGGTCACGACGTCCATGTCGAGGCCTTCTTCTTCGACAATTCTCGAAACAGCAGGATTAGTGAAGGCCTTCGCTGAGTACTCGATGCGGGTGTTCGGATACTCGGCTGTGAAGCTGCCGACGAAGTCTTTGCACATTCCACGCAGGGTGGCTTCGTCGTATATGTACAACGGGCTGCCGTACTGCTCGACAAGTTCGCGCACGTCGCAGCCGCCTATCGCCAGACGACCTTCGTCGCTCAGGTTTGCAGTTATCGGTAAAAGATCAGCTTCAGGAATGCTTTGCATTGGGTATTTCGTATCGAGCGTTTGGGCAGGTGTGCTGCTCTGGGCAGATGCTAATGGAATTGACCGAGGAGCGGGTGTTAGGTCGACTAGTTGATCAGGCGAAAAAACAATTGTCGTTCTCAGGTGGAGACACGTCAATTTGTAATGGCATGAACCGAATAACAAGTTTGCTGCACCTCAAAGCCCCGTTTATGTATCAAACCTTACGAACACGACCGAGAAGTACTCGATCTGCGTTCGGCGAATATGTCTTTATTCGAACAGATATGGCACGATTCACAGACTATGAGCGATAAACCTGTACGACTAACCGAACTGGCGGCCTGCGCCGGTTGAGCTGGGAAGCTCAGCCAGAGCGAACTTGCCCAGGTTTTGGGCAAGCTGCCAACACCGACCATCACTGATCCAAATGTGCTGGTTGGTCTCGAAACCGGAGATGACGCTGCCATCTACCGGATAAACGATCGCGTCGCTCTCGTACTCACAACTGACTTCTTTGCGCCTATCGTTGACGACCCCTTTGACTACGGCCAAATCGCCGCTGCGAATGCTTTGAGCGATGTTTATGCGGTGGGCGGAACGCCTATTACGGCACTGAACATTGCTGCGTTCCCTCGGGACCTTGGATCCGACGTGATTGCGAAGATTCTTGAGGGTGGTCAGGTGAAGGCTGAAGAGGCCGGGATACTGATCATTGGCGGTCACACTATCGATGACAAGGAGCCCAAGTACGGGCTCGCTGTTACTGGCGTGGTCGTTCCCGGCGAGCAGATTACGAACGCATCGGCTCAGCCCGGTGACGTGTTGATTCTTACTAAAGCGATTGGTTCTGGCGTTATTACAACTGCTGCTAAGAACGAACTGGCCTCTGAAGAATCGGTTCAGGCTGCTGTGAAGTCGATGGCGACCCTGAATAAGGGCGCTGCAGATGCCATGATCGAGGTCGGGGTGAGCGCTGCTACCGATGTAACCGGATTCGGTCTGCTCGGTCATCTTTCTCAGATGATGAAGGCTAGTGGCACTTCTGCTGCTCTGGACTGGTCGAAGATACCTTTGCTGCCGGGGGCGCTGGAACTCGCTACGGCGGGTGCTGTTTCTGGTGGTACGTCCCGAAATATCGAAGCGATTCGGGATGTTGTGAACTTTGAGGACGGCGTTGGCGACGTTGAGTTCACTGTTCTTGCCGATGCTCAGACGTCTGGCGGCATGCTGATTTCAGTTCCACAAGAGCGTTCAGAGGCCCTTGTAAAGAGTCTAGTTGCTAACCAAACACTTTACAGTTCAGTAATTGGCAAGGTGTTCGATGGCGATCCGGGCATCGTAACGATCTGGCAGTAGGGGATTTGTCCTCCATTCTCGACTGAAGCGGAGAGACCTGGAGATGGCGGCTTCTCCTCCTTTCCCGACCGAAGCGGAGGGATCTGGAGGGTGGGCGGTGAAAGCCCGCTTGGTAGGCGGTAACGATCTACCGGAACCTAGTTTGGGATGATTTCCTTGTTGGACGACGCGTGCCACGCTCCCCCGCACCACCAGGTCCCTCGGCTGCCGCTCGGGAAAGGACATCAGGGCGCTGCCTCACACCCCACCCACTACGCTTCCGTTTCGTCCCAAATTCGTGAGCGTTCGGTGTCGTCCATATCAGCCAGCACGTCGTCCCCCGCCACATCCTCTGCACGCATCACATGATTTCGCAAACTGACTGTTGCCTTGCGTAGAGCCGTCTCAGCGTCGATTCCAGCTGCGTGCACCTGCCGAGCAACCGCCATCAGATACTCTCCGGCCCGCTCTTCACCCTCTTCTAGCGATTCCCCCTCTACCGATCCAAAAGCCAAAGGCATTGCGTGCTGTTCCGGCCACGGCAGTCCAGCCCGCATCACACGTCGCTGTACTGAAGACGAATACGCCAGCGCAGGCATCGCCGAGGGCAACGAAGCGACTATCGAGCGCTTACCACCCGCTTCGGCCCGCTTCAGAGCCTCCCATCGATCAACCACCTGCTCAGAATCAGTGATCGAATC
>CAVOCL010000161.1:0-5191 GCA_963694185.1 Dehalococcoidia bacterium | reverse complement strand
TGATGATCACGGAATCAGGACCCAAAGTGATCGAGTTCAACTGCCGATTCGGTGATCCAGAAACCCAGATACTGATGCCGATGTTGGAATCAGATCTGGTAGAAATTTGTCTTGCGATCGCTGAAAACCGACTCGATCAACAGGATGTTATCTGGTCCAACACGCCCCACACATTCGTGGTTGCTGTATCTGATGGATATCCGGGTTCGTACGACACCGGAGTCGAAATTACCGGTATCGAGGCAGCCGCAGAAATCGGCGTGGTTTTCCACGCTGGAACAAAGTCTGACGATGACGGTGCCCTTCTCACATCAGGTGGTCGCGTACTCGGAGTTACGGGCTCAGCTGACACGATCAGCGAGTCACGCGATGCCGCCTACGCTGGCATCGCGGAGATTTCATTCGATGGCATGACCTTCCGACGAGATATTGCTGAGCGAGCGATCAAAGGCAATCAGGACTAAACGTGGCAACCATCAACGTTGTGTTCGACTTTGACAGCACTCTCGCCACCACGTTCGTTGGCGGCGAGATGTTTCGCAATCACGCTCCCAAAGACAAGGTCGCTGAAGCCAACGCACGGCATAAGGCAAGTGAAACCTCGCTCCGTGTTTACCAGGAAGAAGTTTTTGATCTGATCACGGAATCTACAAGCCAGATGTCTGAGCGAGCTGCAGCGAGCAGTTCGATACGGTCACTTGCTCGTGAGGTTTGTGAACAGGTTTGGAACTCAGGTGGAGCGGTGGCTGTTGCCTCTGCGGGTCTCGATTTCTATATACAACCGGTGTTAGCGAAAGCTGGCCTCGACAAGATTCAGGTTCATAGCGGCAAGGTCACATCTGACCCGACGGAACTGCCGCCATTTCGGTACGATTACCCTTCGTCGTTTCGAGAGACATGTCAGAGCGACGGGGTTGTCTGCAAGTGTGAAGTAATTAACGGCGTGAGGCGCGATAACGGTGGGCCAGACAGCGAAATGATATTCGTTGGCGACGGAGAAACATCCGATGCATGTGCGGCGGCAAATGCTGCCGACACAGTGTTCGCTACGGGTCGGCTACTCGACTACTGCAATAAAAACGGAATTCCGGCAACGGAGTTTGGCGAAGATTTTGAACCGGTACTCAGCTACGTGCTGAGTAAGACATCCGCAAACGGAGCGCAATAGAACAGTGATTCCACGATATTCTCGACCCGAGATGAACGCCATATGGTCGGAAGACAACGCATTTGATCTGTGGCTACAGGTAGAAATCGCAGCTTCTCAGGCATGGACCGACGAGGGTGTGGTTCCCGAATCGGACATGGCGAAGATTCGCAACGCCAAGTTCGATCGTGCTGCATACGACCGTTGGTTCGATGAGACCAAGCACGACATCGTTTCGTTCACCCGAGCCGTTGGCGAAAGCCTCGGATCGGAAAGCCGATGGGTGCACCACGGTTTAACGTCAAACGATGTCAAAGACACTGCACTCAGCATGCAGCTGACTCAGTCATGCGATCTGCTTGATCGAGGGCTCATGGAGCTACTCAACGCGCTACGGGTACGTGCGATCAAGCACAAAGACACGCCATGCATCGGCCGTTCGCACGGTATTCACGCCGAACCTATGAGCTTTGGAATGAAGATGGCACTGTGGTTTGCCGAGATGAAGCGAAACCGTTCACGCTTGGCTGCGGCTCGCACTCGTGTCGCGGTTGGAATGCTTTCAGGCCCCGTGGGAACCTTCGCTTCCGTTCCCCCAGTGGTCGAAGAATCGGTGTGTCGCCAGCTCAATCTCTCACCCGCCGAGATCTCTAACCAGGTGATTCAGCGGGACCGACACGCCGAGTACGTACAGGTCCTGGCGCTCATCGCAGCAACCCTCGACAAGATGGCTACCGAGATACGTGGTCTCCAGCGCACCGAGGTTCGTGAAGTCGAAGAACCGTTCGGCAAGCCCGGCTATGTAACCAAGGGATCGTCGTCGATGCCTCACAAGCGCAACCCCGAGCTGTCAGAGCGTATTTGCGGGCTTGCGCGACTAATCAGAGGACATTCGATTACCGCACTCGAAAACGTGGCTCTGTGGCACGAACGTGATATTTCGCACTCGTCGGCAGAACGCATGATTCTTCCTGATGCTTCGCTTGGACTCGACTACATCATGAGCCTTATGACAGGGATCATCACCGACATGGTGGTTCACGAAGATCGAATGATGCAGAACCTTGAGTCGACTCGTGGATTAGTTTTCTCGCCAAGAGTGATGCTGCTACTCGTCGAGCAAGGCGTTGATCGCGATGCAGCGTATGACGCTGTTCAGCGAAGCTCAATGAAATCGTGGGACGAAGAACTCGACTTCCGGGAGCTGATCAAAACCGATCCTGCCGTTGCAGCGAAAGTATCTGCAGAAGAACTCGACGATCTCTTCGACTACGGCTTCTACCTTAACCACGTCGATCACATTTACGGTCGAGTAGGAATTTCGGAGTCACCTGTTGTCTGAGTCAGTATTCGAGACAAACCTACCCGGGCTGCTTTACCGCGGCAAAGTGCGGGATACGTACGATCTTGGCGACGATCGTCTTCTGATGATCGCAACCGACCGAATATCGGCCTTCGATGTTGTGATGGATCAGCCAATTCCGGGTAAGGGAATTATTCTTACCGAAATGTCTTCATTTTGGTTCGACATTATTGGCCACGTCATGCCACATCACGTGATCGCCACCGTGAGCGACGATGCAGCGATGGCCGATGTCGAGATAACCGGTGCATTGATAGATCTACCGCCCGAACTGGCACGCAGGTCAATGGTGATCAAAAAAGCCGAACGTCTCGATATTGAATGCGTCGTTCGGAATTACATCGCAGGTTCGGCATGGGCTGAATACGAAGATTCGGGAACGATGAATGGCCAGCCGCTTCCAGCAGGTATTAAGGCTGCCGAGCGTTTCTCTGAGCCGATATTTACACCTTCCACGAAGGCTGCTTCAGGGCACGACATGCCATTGACACCCGAAGATGCGAAGAATCTTGTCGGCGCCGAAATGCACCGTGTCCTCGAGCAGAAAAGCCTGGAGGTTTTCCAGGTAGCTCATGACTACGCAGGCGAACGCGGGATGATCCTTGTAGACACAAAATTCGAGTTCGGATTTGTGGATGGTGAACTCACGATAATCGATGAGGTGCTTACCCCAGATTCGAGCCGATACTGGGATGTCAACGACTGGGCGACGGGAAATTTCCCACCGGCGTTTGACAAGCAGTTCCTTCGGGAGTGGTTGTTAGGTACCGATTGGAATCGAGAACCGCCGCCGCCCATACTGCCCGACGAGATTGTTGAGCAAACGCAGGCGAGATATCTCGAGTCTTACCGGCGACTGTCGGGCAAGTCACTGGTACTGTAGATAGCTGTTGAATTTACTGGCACACCGTTGAGTGTGACATTTGGGAACGCATGGCAGACATAAAGCGCAAAGCAACCACCCGTCCGGAAAGCCGTCGAGGCATGACCAAAGGACAAATCCGAGAAGAACGAAGAGTGCGAAGTCGCGCTCGTCAGCGTCGTAAACGCTTTCTGCTCGGGTTCGCCGGATTACTGTTCGCAATCGTGTTCATCACGGCTCTTGTGATCCCTCGCAACACACAGAACTCCACGGTTCAGGGAATCAACACCGGTGGTCACATTGAACTCGATGCCGACGATGGTCGGGGTCACATCGATGACAACACATCACAGGGTGGCCCTTACTCAGTAGTACCGGCAACTTCTGGAGAGCACTGGTTCGGCGCATCGACTGCAGCAGGCATACCTTCGCCGGCTCGATGGGGACGATATTCCGTCGCTCTTCCCGATGAGATTTTGATTCACAACCTGGAACACGGTGGGATTGGTATCCACTTCGACTGCGAAGAAGAATGCCCCGAAATTGTCGCTGAATTGAACGATATATTGCCGTCGAGCCCGTCTCAGTACATCATGTCGCCTTACTCAGGCCTGCCAAGCAAAATCGTAATTACAGCGTGGCGCCACCACCTGTACTTGGACGAAGTTGATGTTGAAGAGATTCGACGATTCATCGATGAGTACAAGGACCGTGCGCCTGAGAGCGTGCCGGGAAACTCGTTCTAACTTAGATTCAGAATTAGAAAGCAGCGAATGTTTCTCGCAAAGGTTCACGTTTCACTCAAGCCAACGGTTAACGATCCTCAGGGATTGACGATCGCACGCGCACTTGGTCGACTGGGTTTTGATTCGGTCGATTCACTTCGTGCTGGTAAGTACTTTGAATTGAAGATCGAAGGAAACGATAAGACGGCAGCTGAAGCCGACGTAAAGTCGATGTGCGAGAAGCTGCTAGCGAACCCGGTGATAGAGACGTTCACGTACGAACTGGAAGCCGTTTAGGGCGTACGGCCTGTAGGCGTTCCCTCCCAATTTCTCGACCGCAGCTCCGATTATCATCGGGGTAAACTGCGCGGAGTGGAGAGATATCGCGGGATTCGATGCCTGTGCCGGCCGACGTTCTTACGCGTCCCCATACCAGGTCCCTCGGCTCCGAAGACTACGCTCGGGAAAGGGAGAGGCTGAAACCCTCTAATCCGTGAGTGTGCCCTTGGTGCTGGGAATCCCATCGGGGTTGCGATCATCGATGCGTGTTGCATCTCGAAGCGCTCGTGCGAACGCCTTGAACGCCGATTCGATAACGTGGTGTTCGTTCTGCCCTGCCAACACTCGAATGTGCAGGCAGAACCGACCCTCAACAGCCATCGCTTCGAAGAAGTGTCTTGCCAAATCCGCTGGAAACTCACCAATGTTGTTATCGCTGCCCATATTAATGACCGCGTAACCACGACCCGAAAGGTCGAGTACGGCGTAAGTTAGCGCTTCGTCGAGCGGGCAAGTCCGATCGGCCATACGCACGATGCCCTTGCGGTCACCAAGTGCCTGGTCGATTGCCCGTCCCAACACAATCGCTGTGTCTTCAACGGTGTGGTGAGGTCCGGTTTCGAGGTCGCCAGTGGCTTCCACTTTGAGGTCGATCAGAGCGTGTCGAGCGATCTGATTCAGCATGTGCTTAAGAAAGCCGACAGGTGTGTCGACTTCGACTTGACCCGTTCCATCCAAATTGACGGTTACGGATATTTTGCTTTCGCCAGTCTCGCGAACAATGGTTGCAACGCGAGCTTCTTTTTCTGACATGC
>CAVOCL010000160.1:0-5192 GCA_963694185.1 Dehalococcoidia bacterium | reverse complement strand
CTCGGGCCAGAACTCGGCGACTGGGGTGTCCCAATCGAAGTTGCCACGTGCTTTGTATCGCCACAGAACGGCTGCAGTAAGCGGCTTGCCCATCGATAAAGCTCTGAACAGTGGGCGGGAGTGGCGTGCGCCGTATGTGATATCGACCACCTGCTTGCCATTATGGAACACGGCAAGGGTGGCGGCCGAGTGGAGGCCTTCGGCCAGCTGACGCCGAAACTCGGTCTCGATCATCTGAGTATCTAGTTCGGTTGCAGGTTGGGTCATCGTGTTGGGTGAGTCGTTGGCTGTTCGTGGTTGGTACGTGAACAGGGTAATCTTCGCATTGTTGAGCGTGGGTTGGGATTCGAAAGGAAATGTAATGCCACTAAGTAAAGCTCCTGAACAGATAGTTCCTAAAAGCCTTGGTGACTATCTTGAAATTCAGACCAAAGCCGTTTTCCAGAGCGGAATGTCGTGGAAAGTCGTCGACGCCAAATGGTCGACAATTCGTGAGGCGTTTAACGATTTTCAGATCGGTGCTGTTGCCGCGATGGACGAAACGGCAGTGGACGCACTTACCGATGATAAACGGGTGATTCGGAATCGACGAAAGCTTCAGGCCATTACCGACAATGCTCGTCGAATGATTGAGCTCGATGAGGAGCACGGGTCGTTTCAGGCGTATTTGCGTTCACATGAGTCGTTTTGGGATCTGGTGAAGGACCTGCGGAAGCAGTTCAAATTCATGGGCGAAATGGGCTGCTACTACTGGTTGTATGTGGTGGGCGAGGATGTGCCCGATCACGATGTGTTCGAGGCCGAACGAACACAGAAAAAATAGCAGGCATTCGGAACTGGCGGTGGTCGCTGAAAAACGAGCATTTTGCCAGGGTTCTGCGTGGTACAGTGGCGAACTTAGCGCGCTATTGATTTTTTGACCTCTGGCAGTGCGCTTATTACGAGCGAATAGATAGCTTTAGCGAGACATTCTGTGACTATTGAAACAAAAGCGAACACCGGCGAAAAAGAATTCAAGCAGTTTGGTAAGCGGTACCGAAAGGTTGATGGCGATGACAAGGTCACGGGTCGAGCTATATTCGGGGCCGATTTCACTGCACAGGGTTCGCTATTCGCCAAGATCGTTCGTAGCCCACATGCGCACGCACGGATCATCTCTATCGACACATCGGAAGCAGAAGCCATGCCCGGTGTCGAGGCTGTATGTACCGCAGCCGACTTCCCGTCTGATGTTTCCGGCGATGTCGACACTGGCGAGGTTGAAATTGGTATTCAGTTTCTCGCTAACCTGATCATGGGTCGCCGAAAGGCACTGTTCGAGGGGCACCCGGTCGCTGCTGTTGCGGCAACTGATGTTCATATCGCTGAAGAAGCTGCTCGACTGGTGAAGGTTGAGTATGAAGTACTTCCTGCCGTTACCGATCCTATCGAGGCGATGTCTCCGGATGCGCCGTTGCTGCACGAGGGTCTGATCGCTACATCGCTTTCGGGTTCGGCCGACAAGCCCAGCAACATTGCGGGTCACATGGAGGGCGGCAAGGGCGACGTCGAAAAAGGATTTGCTGAATCGGACGTTGTCGTTGAGCGAACGTATCGGACCGCTCTTGTTCACCAGGGCTATTTGGAGCCAGAAGCCGAGACTGTTCACTGGCATACAGATGGGCATATCGATGTTTGGGCGAACTCGCAGGGTACTTTCCCGCTTCGCCAGAACATGTCGAACTTGCTGGGGGTCGATGTAAGCAACATCAAGGTGATGCCGCTAGAGGTTGGTGGTGCGTTTGGGGCGAAGAACACCCCTCGTATTACGCCGGTAGCTGCGATTCTTTCTAAAAAAGCGGGTAAACCCGTCAAGATCGTTCTCACTCGTGAAGAAGTGCTGAAGGCAACGGGTCCGGCATCGGGTGCGGTTGTTACGGTGAAGATGGGCGGGACTAAAGACGGTATTTTGAAGGCCGCTGAAGCTCGACTGGTTTTTGGTGCCGGCGGATTCCCGGGATCGCCTGTTCTGCGGGGTATGCAGACGATATTTGCTTGCTACCAGCCCGAGAATTCGAAGGTTGATGCTTACGACGTTGTGACGAACGCTCCTCGTGTTGCCGCTTATCGAGCGCCGGGCGCGACTGTGGCTACGTTCTGTGGTGAATCGACTCTGGACGATCTTGCGAGGGAGCTCGGGTATGACCCGATGGACTTCCGGATTAAGAACGCCGTTAAAGAAGGCGATTCGAACGTAGATGACGAGGTTTACACACGCATTGGGATTGTTGAAATGCTGGAGGCTGTGAAGGCTTCGGACGAGTACAACCGACCTATCAAAGAGAGTGCGAACGGATGGCCGGTGGGTCGTGGCGTTGGCATTGGCTGGTGGCCGTGCGGCATCGAGATTTCAAGTGCACGAGTGATGGTTAATCACGATGGCGGAGTTGATGTTGCGATTGGTGCGGTTGACCTGCACGGCGTTCGCACCGGATCTGCACAGGTTGCTGCCGAAACGCTTGGCATTGAACCTGAAGAAGTGAATGTTCACACAGCCGATACGGAAGGTATTCCTTACACAGGCAATGCTGCGGGTTCTCGAATTACTCGAACTTTGAGTCAGGCTATTTTCAAGGCTGGCACTTTGGTTATTGAGCAGATGAAAGAGAAGATGGCTGTTCGATTCGGAGTCGACACTGAGTTTGTCGAGTACGAAGACGGTTACTTCTACGCTCGTGATAATCAAGATTCTAAGGTGTCGTTCAAGGACGCTGGTTCTGCTGTTACGAAGAACGGTTCGAACATCACGGCCACGGCCTCGAATGATCCGGGAATGCGCCCTGCCAACGGTTACGCGATGGCGGTTGCCGACGTTGAGGTTGACCCCGATACCGGCAAGGTTCAGTTGCAAGATTTCACATTGTTCCAGGATGTGGGCAAGTGCATAAACCCAACTCAGGTTGAGAGCCAGATGCAGGGTGGAGCTGTTCAAGGCATCGGTTGGGCGCTTTCGGAAGAGTATGTTTTCGACGATCAGGGGTTGATGCGCAACGCATCGTTCCTCGATTACCGGATGCCGACTGCACTCGATTTGCCAATGATTGGCACTGTAATTCTCGAAAAATCTGCTGACGATGGTGCCTTCGGTATTAGAGGCGTTGGTGAACCGCCGATCATTCCACCCCCGGCTGCTATTGCGAACGCAATTCGTGATGCTGCTGGCGTTCGAATGGGACGGTTGCCGATGAGTCCGGAACGCGTGTTCGAAGCGATGAAGGAATCGGAATAGTTCTTCGTTCATCTAAGACGATGATCCCCACGAATGCATCGACACGTATAGATCTGGGCTCAATGAGGTAATGAGAATTGGCTGAATCGAAGGCAGCGCCGTTTCAACAGGAAGAGTGGAAAGATCATGGGCTTACGCCTCGTCAGATAAAGCTGACGTTGATTGGCGTGATGTTCGCGATGTTCCTGGCATCGTTGGACCAGACGATTGTTGCAACCGCGATCCCTCGGATTATGGCTGACCTCGATGGATTCGACAGGTTTACGTGGATTACCACTGCCTACATCGTTGCTTCAACTTCAGTTGTTCTGATTACGGGTGCGGTTTCCGACGTGTACGGTCGAAAGTGGCTGTTCGTAGGGGCGATCGCGTTATTTCTTATCGGATCGGCGCTGGCGGCAAGTTCGCCAACGATGAACGCATTGATCGTGTTCCGTGGGGTTCAGGGTCTTGGTGGCGGGATGATCATGGCGTTATCGTTCGTGACGATCGCCGACCTGTTTCCACCTCAGGAACGTGCCAAGTACATGGGGATTATCGCTGCGATGTTCGGCGTTTCTTCGGTGCTGGGTCCAACGCTTGGCGGGTTCATAACCGATCAGCTGTCTTGGCACTGGATTTTTCTCGTAAACATCCCTCTAGGCATACCGATTATCTTCTTGTTCATCAAGTTCTTCCCGAATCCAAAGAAGGACGGACCTAAACGGAAGATCGATGTTGGTGGTGCGGTTCTAATCGTATTGGCGATCGTTCCTGGCCTTCTTGGGCTGTCGTGGGGCGGGAACCAGTACGAGTGGTCTGATCCGCTTGTAGTGGGCTCTCTGCTGTTCAGCGGGGTGATGCTGGTCGCATTTGCTCTCTACGAAACTCGGATTGCGGATCCGTTGCTTCCACTTGCGGTGTTCAAGAACCGAGTCGTTGGGATTGCGCTGTTTGCCACGCTGCTTACCGGGTTTGCGATGTTCGGGGCGATCTTCTTCGTTCCGTTGTTGTTCCAGGGCGTGCTTGGCGCATCACCGACGGCTAGCGGTAGTTTCCTGACGCCGATGATGCTGGGGATAGTGTTTGGTGCGGCTACCAGCGGGCAGGTGCTTTCTCGAACTGGTGGTCACTATCGAATTCAGGGGACTATCGCCGTTTCGATAATGGCGATAGGTATCTTCTTCCTGAGTCGGGTGAGCGGTAGTACGACACATGCGTATGCTCTGACTTCCGCGGTTGTTATGGGGCTGGGGCTGGGTATTTCGTTCCCGGTCTACACAATCGCCATTCAGAACGGGGTTCCACAGCAGTATTTGGGTGTTGCAACCTCTTCGGCGCAGTTCTTCCGTTCTATTGGTGGATCGATTGGTTTGGCGTTGTTCGGTTCGTACATGGTTCGTCAGTTCAAAGACGGCATGCAGGAGAATTTGCCTGATGCGGCGCTTGAGGCAGTGCCGCCGCAGCTGCTCGAAACGATCACCAGCAATCCGAACGCTTTGTTGAATCCCGAGGCATCGGAAAGCCTGATGAACGCATTTGCCGCATCGGGCGAATCAGGTGCTGCACTTGGTGTTCAGGTTTTCGATGCGATCAGGGAGTCGTTGGCCGGGGCCATTGGCGATGTGTTCTTTCTAGCGTTCATTTTTGTAGTTGTCGCTGTGATAGCGACGATGTTCATCCGCGAGGTTCCGTTGCGCAAGCGCGGTGGTCCGCCAGGCGGGGCATCCGGCGATGCTAGTAAGGGTTCTGCAGCAGATTCAGACATTCGGAAGTCCGACTCTAGCTGAGGCAATTGGCGCGAATGGCGCGCCGTCGTGTTCCCCATAAGTGCGTTTTAGCGTGTTCCCGCGCCCGGGAAAAACGTGTGCCATAACGATTTTGAGTTCAGATTCGATTGTGGTTAATTGGTATAAGCGCTTGGCGGTTCAATATTTCCCTGCGA
>CAVOCL010000159.1:0-5208 GCA_963694185.1 Dehalococcoidia bacterium | reverse complement strand
CAGGATCAGTTCAAGAAGGTCAATGAGGCGTATGAGGTTGTTGGCGATCCCGCACGTCGTAAGGACTACGACCAGTTCGGAGAAAACTGGAAGCACGCCGACCAGATGCGAAATATGGGCGGAGGACGCGGGCGTGGTCCCGGCGGTGGAGGAATGGGTTTTGACCTGAGCGATTTGTTTGGTGCCGCCAGCAGAGGTGGTGGGCAGGGTCAACCTGGCAGCGGATTTGGCGATATGTTCGGCGGTGGTGGCATGGGCGGTCACGCTCAGCAGCAGCGGCCACAAACGGTGAAGCACAAGGGTTCGATCGATGTTTCACTCGATGAGGTTTACACCGGAACGAAGCGTCGAATTTCTATCGGATCGGGCAGAGCCGGAAAGCGGAATCTTGAAGTTGAAGTGCCTAAAGGTGTTCCGGACGGTCGGAAAATTGTGCTTCGGCCAGATAGCAACACCGAGCTGACTCTCACAGTAAAGGTGCGTGCGGATAAACGTTTTACCCGCGATGGAGCAAATTTGCGTGCTGACATTTCGGTACCGCTGCTCGATGCGATTCTTGGCGGTGAGGCGGAAGTGCCCACGATGACGGGTCGAATCGCTTTGAATATTCCAGCAGGAACTCAAAACGGCAGGTCGTTCAAGATAAAGGGCAAGGGATTGCCGAAGATGAATTCCGATCAGAACGGCGATTTGTTTGCCACGGTCAAGGTGCAGCTTCCGGTGAATTTATCGGGTGAAGAAGAGAAGCTATTCGCAAAGCTTCGCAGCATTGAGGTGAACGGGCCTTCGGGCGAGCCTAGTAACGAGGAGGATGTTGAATGACCATGGGTCACAACGATCCGGTCTTCGCTATCGGAATCGTTGCTCAAATGTGTGGCGTTCATCAGCAAACCCTTCGCAATTACGAGCGGTGGGAGCTGGTGATTCCGCAGCGGTCGAGCGGGGGAACCAGGCTCTATTCGAATCGTGACGTCGAGCTAATTCAGCAGATATTGCGGTGGAAAGACGAGTTCGGTTTGAACCTCGCTGGCATCGAAGTAATGTCAAGACTTTTAAAACGAATCGACAATTTAGAAGAACACGTTCAGATCTTGACGGTAGAGATCGTCAAATTACGAGAAGGTCGGTCCCAGACACGATTGCCGGGGCAATAGCTCTCTGACTTGATTCCGCTTATTAGACGGGTTGGGCCAGCCAGAAGGGTAGGAGATTTTATAAATGGTATTACGACAGGAAGATTTCACTGAGCAGGCACAGGAGGCGCTGAGCGCTTCGCAGCAGCTTGTTGTGCAGATGCGTCACAGTCAGTGGGATGCCGAGCACCTGCTATCGGGATTGCTCAGCATAGAAAACTCGCTTTCAAAATTAATCCTTGAAGCGGCGGGTGTTGACGTTTCAGATTTGCTGAAAGAACTCGAATCCAAGCTTGAAGATTCGCCCAAAGTTGGCGGCACTTCGGGTCAAAGCCAGATCTACCCGACGCCTCGCGTTCAAAAAGCGATCGAGGTTGCTAAAGAAGAGGCAGATCGACTGAAGGACGAGTTGATAGGTGCGGATCACTTGCTGGTTGCGCTTGCCAAGGAGTCGAGTGGCGACATCGCCGAGATGTTTGCTCAGAGGAATTTAACGTCTGAGCGGGTTTATCAGGCGTTGCATGAGGTGCGCGGGTCTGCTCGTGTGACCGATCCTCGGGCCGAGAGCAAGTATCAGGCGTTGGCGAAGTACAGCGTTGATCTTACCGAGTTGGCCCGTGATGGTCGGCTCGACCCTGTTGTGGGTCGTGATCTTGAGATTCGTCGGGTTATGCAAACACTTACCCGTCGCACCAAGAACAATCCGGTTCTGATCGGTGACGCCGGTGTTGGTAAGACTGCTGTTGCCGAGGGATTGGCGCAGCGGATTGTTGCTGGCGATGTTCCTGAGAGTCTTCAGGGACGACGGGTGATCGCGCTTGAAATGGGATCACTGGTAGCGGGAGCGAAGTTCCGTGGAGAATTTGAAGAGCGCCTGAAGGCCGTGATGGACGAGATTCGTCAGGCATCTGGCGAGATTGTTTTGTTCATCGACGAGATCCACACCGTTGTAGGTGCTGGTGCAGGCGATGGTGCGTTGGACGCTTCGAACATGATGAAGCCGGCGTTGGCTCGTGGCGAGTTGCAGACGATTGGTGCGACTACCCCGAACGAGTACCGTCGGTACATCGAGGCTGATCCGGCTCTCGAGCGTCGCTTCACGCCCATATGGGTGAACGAGCCTGATGACGAGACGGCGATCGAGATGCTCGAAACGCTGAGGCCGAGGTACGAGCAGCATCACGGATTTACGATTGAGCAGTCGGCTTTGGTAGCCGCTGTGAAGCTATCGTCTCGGTACATTTCGGATCGGTTGCTTCCTGATAAGGCCGTTGATTTGATCGACGAGGCCGCAGCGAAGAATCGTATCGAAAACGAGTTGTTGCCTTCCGAATTGAAGGCCATGCAGGTTGGGTTGCAGAAGCTCGATGAAGAGGAAGAATCGGCTTCGGCTCGTGGCGATTACGAGAAGGCTGCGAACGCCAAGGCGGAGAAACTTCGTGCACTTGAAGAGTACGACGACGCCAAGCGTGAGTGGGACAAGACGCACACGACTACCGATGTTGTGACCGATCAGGACATTGCGGCTTTGATCGCCGAGCGAACCGGGATACCGGTGACTCGGTTGGTTGAGGGCGAGGGTGATCGCTTGCTCAATTTGGAGAAGCGTCTGCACACCCGCGTTATCGGACAGGATCACGCAGTAGAAGTTCTTGCCGATGCTGTTCGACGTGCGAGGGCGGGGTTGAAAGATCCGAAACGTCCGATTGGTAGCTTCATCTTTTTGGGGCCGACTGGGGTTGGTAAGACCGAGCTTGCTCGTGCACTTGCCGAGTTCATGTTCGACGACGAAGACAACATGATTCGTATCGACATGTCGGAGTTCCAGGAGCGCCACACCGTATCGAAGTTGATCGGTGCGCCTCCCGGATATGTTGGATACGAAGAGGCGGGTCACCTGACCGAAGCGGTGCGAAGGCGTCCGTTCTCGGTGGTTCTTTTCGACGAGGTTGAGAAGGCTCACCCCGACGTGTTCAACACACTGTTGCAGGTTCTCGATGATGGACGACTAACGGATAGTCACGGACGAACTACCGACTTCCGCAACACGATCATTGTCATGACTAGCAATTTGGGTTCCGAGGGCATTGCTCAGCAGGCGTTCGGGTTCCAGAAGCAGAGTCGTGACGAGACGGAGAGCGCCAGGATGCGCACGCACGTTGAGGATGCTCTGAAGCAGCAGTTCAAGCCTGAGTTCTTGAACCGTCTCGATGAGTTCATCGTGTTCGATTCGCTTACTCGAGAAGATATCGAACTGATTGTCGATAAGTTCATGGCAGAAGTGTCGCAGCGTGTTGCTGACTTAAATGTGGCGATACGCCTGACGCCGGACGCTCGTGCATGGCTGGCGAAGACCGGGTTCGATCAGATGTACGGCGCGAGACCTTTAAAGAGGGCGATTCAGCGATACGTTGAGAGTCCGCTTTCGAAGAGGTTGTTGGCTGGAGAGTTCCCGGAGGGTTCGTCGATCATCGTTGACGAGAGTGATGGTGACATGACGTTTACTTTGGATGACTCGCCGGGCGGTGGTACTTCTGATTCAGCAGAGGTTGAGGTGCTTGCGCAGGAGGAACGGGTTGAGGTTGAAAACTTAGCTCCGTAGGTAATGGAGTAACGCGGTAGTTGCCAGTTCAGGTTGATTCAGGGATTGGCGGTGTTCGCGGTATCGGACGTGATTGCCACGTCGCTCAGGGCAGCTCCTCGCAATGACAGACTCGCAATGACAAAAGAATAGGCCTCCCTCTCCATCGAAGTGATGGCTGTGGGGAGGTCTGTTCGCGTCGATTACCGTAAGATGCATAGGTGTCAGACTTTTCCGTTTCTGAAACTGACGTTGAGGCTCAGAATCCTGCGCCCAGCAAGTTCGCTTCGTTCATAGCGAAGCATAATCGCGCCTACCAGTCGATCATCTGGACGATTGTTGTTGTTTCGATACTTGGCGGTACGGTCGCATGGGTTGGTGGCTGGCTCGATGTTCAGGATGCCGGGTACTGGGGTGTGTTTCTCGTAAACCTGGTTGGTTCAGCAGCGGTAGTAATTCCCATTCCGGGTCTGTTCGCAGTTTGCGCTGCAGCGACTCCCGAGTTGGGATTGAATTTCGTTCTACTCGCAATGGCTGGTGCTCTGGGTTCAACTATTGGCGAAATGACGGGGTATCTGGCAGGGTACGGAAGCAAGGGTGTAACCAAAAGATCCAAGTATTATTCTCGAATAAGCGACTGGGTTGTGAAGCGTGGCGGTTTCGCATTGTTCATACTTGCTGCAATACCGAACCCGCTGTTCGATATTGGCGGGATTGCGGCAGGATCGCTTGGCTACCCTGTTTCAAAATTTCTGTTCTGGGTATTCCTTGGCAAACTGGTTAAGTTCTTAGTGTTTGCCTATGGCTGCCGACAGTCGATATCGTGGCTGGTTGATCTCGTATAGTTCATACCCACTAGCCGTGTTGCAATTTGCGTGCTTTTGGGCAATATCAAATGTCTGATTCCTCTCGTTCTGAAATTCCAGATGCTCCTAGTTCCGCGCTCAAAAACGCGGGAGCGACCGACAACGATTTAGCCCATACGGGATTTCAGCTGTGGTTGGCCCAGAATCGAAACACCGCGTTCCGATTCGCCCTAATTGCTTTCGTCATTGCATTTGTAGTTGTCGGGACGGTGTTGTGGCTTACCGACAGCCTGAATCTTGAAAATCTTGGGTACGGCGGTGTTTGGATCGTCAGTTTTATTGCTGCCGGGTCGATCATTCTCCCGGTTCCGGGGCCGACCGCTGTTTGTATAGCCGCCGCACCTGATCTGGGCCTAAATCCGTTGTTCATCGGCATAATTTCTGCATCTGCCGAGGCGTTGGGTGAACTAACCGGATACATCGCAGGTCTATCAGGACGTTCGCTGTTGGAGCGGAACAGGTTCTACCCGAAGATGTATTCAATGGTGAAAAAACGTGGTGGGCTAATTTTGTTTTTCGGGGCGATTATCCCGAACCCGTTGTTCGATGTAATTGGGATTGCCGCCGGAAGCATTGGGTATCCGATCAAGCGATTTCTGGCCGTTGTGTTTGTTGCGAAGGCGATCAA
>CAVOCL010000158.1:0-5225 GCA_963694185.1 Dehalococcoidia bacterium | reverse complement strand
CCCAGAAGCCGAGCAGACCGTCGTTTCCGACTACGGCTCAGCGTTCGAAAAGCTTCCTATAGGCACCAACTCGTTCATCGTTATCGCAACTCGCGGTCACCGCTATGATGCGTTGGCAACGGCGGCGGCAATGCGCACGCCCGCCAGCTACGTTGGGCTGCTTGGTTCAAAGCGCAAGACGATTTTGATTTATGAAGAGCTATTCGCCGAAGGCTTCACGATGGAAGAAGTCCAGAGCGTTCGATCGCCTATCGGCCTGAACATTTCAGCTCGAACTCCGGAAGAGATCGCTCTATCGATCATGTCGGAGATCGTCGGGTTCAGGCTCGGTGGCGACGGCGGAACTCTGAAACTCGATCAGCGACTTATCGATAAGGCAGCTGAAAAAGCATCAAGCCGCTCGGGTTCAACAGAGCCTGTGAGCGCCGACTAACGTGTCGAACTACAACGCGGTAGGAATCATTCTTGCTGCTGGCGAATCGAGCCGCATGGGGCGTCCTAAGGCGTTGTTGCCATGGCGGGGCACCACGCTGGTCGAATACCAGATGAACTCGCTGCTAACTGGCGGTTGCGACAACGTGGTCGTGGTTACCGGCAAGTACGACGAGGAGATGGCTCCGCTGCTGAAAGACCGCCCCGGAGTTATAAGGGCGTACAACCCAAAATTTCTCGAAGGAAAAACTACTTCGATAAAAACTGGAATTTGGGAAGTGCCCGACGGTGTTCATTCGATAGTGCTGCTGGCGGTTGACCAGCCTCGTCCTGCTTGGGTTATTGAGAAGGTGCTGAAGGTTCACACCGACTTTGGAGCCGACATAACGTCGCCCGGATTCGATGGCCATGGCGGTCACCCGCTTGTGTTCGATGCCGGTCTTCGTACCGATCTCGCCGAGATCACGGAAGAGGGCGAAGGCGTTCGAGCGATCTTCAAGAAGCCGAATATAGATCACCACAGGGTCAAGTTCGATTCGGCAATAGTCAGGCTCGATATCAATACGCCGGAAGCCTACGAAAAGGCGCTGGCAGCGTATGCGGAGCTGGCCCGTCCGAACGGGTAATATGTGGTGATATGAGTTCACCAACGCCCGTTCGAGAAAAACGCTGGGTACGAATCGTGTATTACCCAGCAATCGCCCTTCTCGAAATCCCAGCTCTTTTTATCTGGGGATTACTGCATCTTGCTGCGATTGATTTTGCCTGCAATTGCACGCCAATTGGTGAGTTGACGTTTGCCACGGATCTACGAATTGTTGGGGTAATTGTGACCGGTGTCCCCTTGCTCATCGCCGATTGGTTCGTATGGTGGAAGTGGCGTGCTCATCGTCGCAACGAAAAGTGGGCAAAGGCCTACGCGGAAAAGCACGCTCCCTGGTATTCGAAAACTGGCGATGACCGCCCTACTGGACCGATTAAAAATAAATACTATGAGCCTTAACGATCTCGCTCCTTCAGGCAATTCACTTGATGATGCACGCGAGTTCCTCCAGTCGACCGGCACTGACGGTTGGCTGACCCGAGATTACCGATACACCAATCCCGTATTCGAGGCCGCCCTTGGCAAACGGGTTGAGCACCTGACACGTCCCGTTTGGCTTTGGATTCCTGCCAATGGCGACCCGCAATTGTTGGCGCACGAAGTCGATGCTGGGCGCTTCCCTGCTGATTCTCCCGAGGTTGCTGTTTATGGCAGTCGGGTTCAGATGGTTGCGGGGCTTAAATCGCTTGTTGGCGGTGCGGCGAAGGTGGCCATGGAGTACTCGCCTTTATATGAGCTGCCTCGGGTGGGCCGAGTTGACGCCGGGACTATAGAGCTGGTGCGTTCTCTGGGGCCTGAGATAGTTTCTTCAGGCGATGTAATTCAGTATTCGACTGAACGCTGGACTCCTGATCAAATGCAGTCGCATTTCTTCGCCGTTTCGGCTTTAGATCGAATCGTTCGCCAGACTTTTCAGTTCGTTGGCGAGAACATTAGATGGGCGCTTACCGAGCACGATATTGCAGAACATATACGAGGCAAGTTCGATCGGGCGGGTCTCGAGTTCGACGATGGGCCGGTGGTGGCTTTCAACGAACATTCGTCTGATCCACACTACGATCCGCAGCCCGGAGAGGCGGCGGTGATCAGGCGCGAAGGTTGGTTGCTAATCGATCTGTGGGCACGCAAGAAATCTGAATCGCCGGACGATCGCAATATCTCGGCCGACATCACATGGACCGCTAAGCTCGGCGAACCGGCGAGCGCTAAGCATCAGGAAGTTTTCAACGCGGTTACAGGTGCGCGTGACGCTGCTTTCGACCTGCTTGAAACTCGTGTGCTGGAAGGTGACAACCCTCAGGGCTGGGAGCTGGACCGAGCTGCCCGTGACGTGATCGAAAAAGCCGGTTATGGCGAGTATTTCATACACCGACTGGGTCATTCGCTTGGCTATGAAGTGCACTCAAACGGCGTGAATCTCGATGATTGGGAAACACACGACACCCGCACCGTCATCAACGGAATAGGCGTGACGATTGAGCCTGGAATTTACTTACCAGAGTTCGGTGTACGCTCGGAAATGGACGTTTATCTAGGCGAGGACGGCCCCGAAGTTACCGGCAAGCGCCAGACCGAGATATTCCAGATCGAAACGAGTTAACTGGCGGCTTGGGTTCACTACGCCTCACTGTCCGATTTCCCGACCGAAGCGAAGCGTAGTGGAGGGATCTCGCGGGAAGCTACGCCGGGCTGCGGACACAAACGTCGCGCCCAAATGATCTCGTTGAACCCACCGATCCCCCACGTTTCGGCGCAATTTACCCCGATGAAAATCTGGCCTTCACTCGGGAAATGGCCTATTCCCTACACAAACCTAGGAAAATTAGTCGTCATTACCGCTTTTAAATAATCACGTCCACACCGACTTCAGCTGCCCTCGAACGAATCGCTGCGTACTGGCCGTTTTCTACAGGGACTCCGTTTGCAAGGCGATCGTCTTCCGCATCAGCTTCAGGGTCGCCTGCTACCAGTACTCGATCTTCTCCCGGCAAAGCGGGCGTTGCGTGGAGCTCGCGGATCATGTCGTCCATCATTGCTTTGAACTCGTCGACATCTCGGAAACTTGCAATATCTATCGCCATAACCCAGGTCATATTCTCGCCACGGGCAAGCTGATTACTGAAGCCACCGCCTGAAAGAACGCCACAGAGTATGTCGACCATCACGGCGAGTCCGTAGCCCTTGTGTGAGCCCTGTTCACGGGTGTTGCCGAGCGGATTCAGTGCCCAGTCATCGTTTTCGCCGTCGGGCGGCTCGGTGATATCTTCGCCTTCGGTTGTTACCGCCCACCCTGCAGGAATCGGCACTCCGATGCGCCTTGCGAGTCCGACCTTTCCGCTTGCGACCGTCGAGGTCGCCATATCAAGCACGAACGCTCGCTCATCGCCTGCCGGTGCCGCAAATCCTATCGGGTTCGTCCCCAACATCTTCTTTGCCCCAAGTGCGGGACGAACTGCAGGTGCAGCGGTGGTCATCGACATACCGATCATGTCGTGCTCAAGCGCCATCATGGCGTAGTAAGCGACCATCCCGGCGTGGTGGCCCTCTTTAACACTGACCATCCCAAGACCAAACTTTTTCGCCTTCTCAATGGCTATCTCCATAGCCCGGTAAGCGGAGACAAGCCCGATACCGTTGCCACCGCTCATAAGCGCCGTGGTTGGCGACTCGGAGATGATGTCCATCTGTTGCGGGATTGTGTATCTGCCGTTTTCGACATCGTTCGAATATCCGACGACGTTCGCGACGCCGTGGGTGTCGACGCCCCGAACGCTAGCTGAAACCAGTACTTTCGCTGCTATTTCAGCGTGATCGTCGGGAGTGCCGACTGCGCGGAATATCGATGACAGCTGTTTTTGCAGGGCGGCGGCGGGCACTCGGGTTGAGTTGGAGTCGTTGAGTTTTACTTGATTGGCCACGCGTGGTTGATTCCTGAATTAGTAGGGATTTGAAGGGATTGTTCGAGGTCCTGAATCAAGTTCAGGATGACGGGAGTTTCCTTCCGATGAAAATGTGCCACTGGCACCATTAGATGAACACCTCGACGCCTAGTTGAGCCGCTCTCTGACGCATCTCGTCGTACTGGCCGTTCTCTACGGGCACACCGTTTGCCAAACGATCGTCTTCGAAATCGGCTTCAGGGTCACCGGCGACCAGAACTCGATCTTCGCTGGGCAACGCTGGTGTGGCGTGAAGCTCACGAATCATGTCGTCCATCATCGACTTGAAATCGGCAACATCCCTGAACTTCGCAATGTCTATCGCCATCGTCCACGTCATGTTCTCGCCGCCGGAAAGCTGTGCGCCAAATCCACCGCCCGATAGCACACCGCACAAAATATCGACCACCAGTCCAAGACCGTAGCCCTTGTGTGCGCCCTGCTCACGAGTGCCACCGAGCGGATTCATCGCCCAGTCCTCTCCTCTTTCGTCACGGGGCTCGGTGATCGGTTCGCCCTCAGCCGATACAGCCCAGCCGACCGGCATCTGCACGCCTAAACGTTTTGCCAGAGCGATTTTGCCACTTGCGATAGTCGAAGTCGCCATATCGAAAATGAAATCTCGCTCTTCGCCAGCGGGAGCACCAAACGCTATCGGATTTGTGCCCACTCGCGGCCGGGCGCCCAGAGCCGGACGTACCGATCGACTGGCGTTAGTCATCGCCATGCCGATCATGTCGTTTTTGACAGCCATCATCGGGTAGTAGCCGACCATACCGATGTGATGGCCGTCCTTTATCGTGGTCATTCCTAGGCCATATTTTCTGGCCTTTTCGATCGACATTTCCATGCCTTGATGTGCAGCGACGAACCCGAGACCGTTTCCGCAGCTCAGCAGCGCAGTGGTGTCAGTTTCCGAGATTACTTCAACTGTTTGAGGAACGGTGTACTCACCGCTGACGATCGACTGTGAGTATCTAACGGCGTTTCCGACCCCATGCGTTTCAACTCCTCTGAGACTCGATGAAACAAGGATTGTTGCGGTTATTTCGGCATGCTCTACTGGTGTCCCCACACCCTGGAGAATCGCCGACACCTGCTTGTGCAGGTCTTCTGCTGGAATTCGGATCGAGTTGAAATCGTTGAGTTTGAGGTAGTCGAGTGCCACGTGTGTTTCTTTCTCCCGAGATTTGCTTCGCTTTACAGCGCGTGATTGGCCGGGAGTGTACGCCTGTGGAACGATCGAGGGG
>CAVOCL010000157.1:0-5228 GCA_963694185.1 Dehalococcoidia bacterium | reverse complement strand
TCGAGTCGGGTAAACAGGTTGGCGAAGTCGAGATTGCCTTCGCCGGGAATCAGATGCACCTCGTAGTCACCGTGATTGTCGGCGAGCCGCACCTCGCCGATACGATCAATTCCAAACGCATCTAAAAATCCGTCGATTCCGTCTGGAACAAGATGTGAATGGTTTGCTGTGAAGGCCCAGCCCATGTGCTCGGGCGGAATTTCGTCGAGATATTCTTTGAGTTCGGCCACCGTGTGCGCCTGGTAGTGAACTTCGGCGTGATCGGGCTCGAAATTCAGATTTTCAAGAAGGATTTTTTGTCCTGTGTCAGAACCGTACTTTGATATGCGTTTCAGGCGATCCATCGCCGCTCGCTGGCGCTCTGGAACATCGCCAGTGAAATGGTAACCGGCGTGAACAACCGTCCATGCGCAGTCGAGCGAGTTGGCAAGATCGACGCTTGCTCTCATGTAGTCCTCGACCGCTCGTGAAACGTAGGGTGAGTACTCGGCGACGTTCACGGCTGAAAGTGTGTGAAGGCCTATCGAAATACCGTTCGATTCGCACATATTTCGTACTTCACGTGCTCGCTCGGGCGTCCATGTTTCCATGTGGTTTGGACCCGCGTCGGCATTGAAGTCGAGAAAGAAGAACTCGTTCTCAGCCGCCCATTGAATGGCGTCTTCCAGTCGGGTTTTTCCGGCGTCAGCACCGATGCGATCTTTGAGCGTCATTCAGATCTTCTTTCTCTCGTATTTCAAAGTGCCATAGTGCCAGAACACTTAGTTCCAGTTTGCGTATAGCTTGCTGTTTTCTAGATTTACGACTTCGTAAGGCAATCCCGTTGCCTCGGCTGCTGCCTTGCCATCTTCGAGTATCAGCCACGTGCCACCCTTGCCGATGGCACGACCATTCAGCATGATCAACTCGCCCGCTACCAGCGACATCGAGGCCTTGCCAGTTCCGGCGTTCACGATTGTCACGTCGGCGTCGGCGCCCTCGGAGAAGTGGCCTTTGTTGAGTAGGCCCAGCATTCGGGACGGCGTGTAGCTTAGCTTGATTACCGCTTCGTCCATACTGAGCGCCCCGAACGCCACGAGTGCCATCGAGCGTTCGATCGCTACGTTTCGTGGTAGCGAGCCACCATCAGTTGAAATCGCATCGACTCTGAACGTGCCATCATCGTACTTGGCAGTTGCCAAAGAGAATGCGCTGGTTGGCGGGTTGACCGGATAGCTGAGCGAGGCATCGGTAGAAGCGGCTTCGAAGATATCGACGCCTTCTTGCCCGGTGACCATGATCACCCGACCGCCGCGTTCGACTAACGCCGATCCATAGCCGTCCAAAATAGATTGCTTCACGCCCTCGTCGGTAGTCGGGTAGCCACGGGCTTTCAGGCAATTTTGGGCAACGTTGTAAATCACGTCGCCGTTCTCATCGCACTTGCCGTTCGTGCCGTTGTGCTGCGCTAGATACGCCTCGGTGATCCACTGCGAACGCATTCGCTCGATCATCTCAAACGCTTCTTGAACTTCCTCGTGGGGCTGATCGATCATTCCTCGTGTGTACGAGTTGATGTGAGCGACGTGCAGACGTCCGTTTCCGGTGATTTCTGGGACTTCACGAAGTCCGGTCATATCGCTTCCCGAGTCTTTGGTTCCAACGTGGAACGCTACCCAGGCGAGCTGTTCGTTTGCGGCTGAAACCACATCGGCAGATGCTTCAGGAGTGAACGGGTGGTAGCCACCGAGCATTTTTACGCCGAAGCCGCCACGTTTTTTCACATCGGAGATAACGTCTCGCAGTACGGCCGGCCGTGGGTCATCCTCAGAGATAGTCTCATGTGGAACCAGTCCCATTAGCGAGGCCACGTTCAATCCGGCTCCGCGCTTAACCATTCCCGTAGCCATCGCCGTGGGGTCGCCGGCGAGATCAAGTGCAGTCGTGGTGCCCGATTCAACGAGCATCGCATGGCCGTAGGCTCGATCGACGTTGCCACCGAACGGACTCGATAGGTGGGCGTGGGTGTCGATGTGACCCGGCATAACGATCTGCCCTGTCACATCGATAATGTCGTCGGCTTGTTCAGGGGCGATATGTTCGGAAACCGCAGCGATCTTGCCGTGACGAATTCCCACGTCGAACACACCATCGATGTTGTTCGTTGGGTCGACCACCCGACCGTTCGCTAGCACCGTGTCTAACTGTTGCGGAGTTACCAATTGTTCAAATACCTGCCTATATGCCCGAATGCCTGATTCAAGTGAAATCGTCGTTTCGTACTGGGATTCTACACACCTGTAATTAGGGCGTAACGGTAGCGGTAATCGAAGCGTAACGTAAGCGTAATCCCTTGGTAATTGGCGTGGCTTGAACATATTTGTATCGAAGGCGTGCCGAGAGATTCATAACTAACTAAATGGTTGCCTGCCGCATGTTGCGAATGAATCTCTCGGCACCTTTTCGCGTCTGGATTCTTTCAAGAACGTGATGCATCCTCGGCAAATTGACGATAATTTGACTCTCCGCATGGCATGAGGCTTTGTATGGAGAACCAAGTGATATTGAACAAGCGATTATTTATTCTGATGATGCTAGGGCTGTTAGCCTTGGCGATCGTTGGGTGTAGCGGCGGCGGCGAAGAAGAAGCGATGCCGAATCCAACCGCAAAACCCGGATCGGGTTTGGCATTAACAGCTACGCCTTTGCCCCCGACTCCAAAGCCTTCCAGTACGGGTGGCGTTTCTTCATCCGAAACAGGCACCCTCGAAGTACGCGTTACCGACGCCCCCGATCCTTCGATCACAGCTGTATATGTGACCACCGACAATATCGAAGTATCGATAGCCGGTGAAGGCTGGGTTTCGGTAATCGATGAAGAAATCACGTTCGAACTACTTGCGCTTGAAGGGGTTGAAGCCGTTCTCGGTTCAGTCGATCTTCCAGTCGGCAAGTACACACAGATTCGTCTTTTGGTTCCCCAGGTGGAAGTCGAAAAAGACGGTGTGATCGTTACGGCTGAAGTGCCGAGCGAGACCATTAAGCTGGTTGGAACGTTCGAGCTTTCTGCCGATGAAACAACGTTCATCAGTCTTGATTTTGAAGTAGATAAGTCGCTTGTCGAACGGGGCAATCAGGGCTTCCTGTTCAAGCCGGTTATCAAGCTCGCTATTGGTGAACCCGGCGAAGAGGGTTCGGCTGCGGTTGCACTGACTGGAAAGCCAGCACCTACGCCAGAACCGACGCCTACCAGAGTTCCGCCGGTAACACCGCCAACTCCCCAGTTGCCAACTTCGGTTCCGGCAACTGCCACCGCTGTGCCACCGGCAGCCACACTTGTTCCACCCACAGCCACACCCGACCCCGTGGGAGCATTCTTCCTGCACATGGTTGAACCCATCGATGGTGAAGCCTTTGTTACGACCAGCACGTTCGACGTGATTGGCCGAACATCGGTCGATGCACTTGTGACCGTGAACGATACGTTCGCCGATGTTGCTATCGACGGTACGTTTACGGTGACAGTCGATCTTGAAGAGGGTCCAAATATCGTAGAAGTTGTGGCCAGTACTGCTGCGGGCGATGAAGCCAGCGAAGTATTGGTAATTATTCTTGAGCCGGCCGCTTAGGGGATATATAGATGAATATTCAAAATTTGTATCGACCTCTGACGCTCCTTTCGATCGTCTCGCTTGTATTAGCGACGACGTTCACAGGTGGGTCAGCATCAGCTGAATCGAGTGACGCCGATGTGCCGCCCGGGCAGCTAACACGCCGTGGCGTTTCGGGAACGGTAGCCGCGGTCAACGCTGGCAGCATTATTGTTTCAACGAAATTCGGTAACGTGACTATTGGTGTTGGCGACGGGACGATTATTAAGTCTCGTGGTGAGATCATTGATCTTGTTGATATCAATGTTGGCGATCGTGCCGGGGTTCTTTTAGATAAGGCCCCCGATGCGCCAAAAGATCCTGATGAGATTGATCTTTCAGCACCGGAAGCAACAGACGATTCGAGTCCGACTGTAACTCCGGTTCCTCAATCTGACGACACTAGCCCGTACTGTTACGCCTGTGCCGCAGGTAGATGACACGAGCGCAACAGCAACTCCAGAGTCGACCGAAACGCCGACTCCCGAGCCAACAGCTACATCTACTCCAGAGCCGACGGCAACTCCAACAGCGATTCCAACGGCAACCCCGCCTGCGAATGCTGATGACACGAGCCCGACGCCGACACCTGATGTTTCAACACAGCAGCAGGTCGATGATTCGGGATTCACCCCAACTCCAACTCCACCGACACTGTCCGATGACACATCGCCGAGTCCTCCAGCAATAGCGACTCTGGTGCCATCGTTCCGTCAGAACGTGACCGCGCTAAGAATCTCAATCGTTCCATCTAAGGCGACATGCTCACACGAATGTGTTGTTGTGACCGAAACTGGTGATGGCACGACGACTGTTCTCGACGCTGACGGCAATGAAATCGAGCTCGAAGGCGATGAGGGAACTGAGGGCGAAGATATTTGCCTGCTCACCCAGACCAAGAAGGGTGGAGGCAAGAAGATCACAGATTCAGTCGATCCGAGTTCAGTTGATGACCGACTGACCCGGCTTGCAGAACGAAACGAAGCTCTTGCCGAGAGACTGGCCGAAAAGAAGGCCGACCGCGAGGCGAAGCGAGACGAACGACTTGAGAAGACCGTCAATAACGCTCCTGTCGACAAGAAGGGCAAGGCCCAGGGCGCTAAAGACAAGAACACCAGCCGCGGCTCAGGCGGCGGCGGGAGTTCGGGTGGCGGTGGTGGCGCGAGCTCGGGCGGCGGTGGCTCAGGTAGCTCGGGCGGCGGCGGCAACTCTGGAGGCGGAGGTAACTCGGGCAATTCCGGCGGTGGCGGCGGAAATTCGGGTAACTATAAGTAGGTAGCTAGCTACCTACTCTTGAGAAATAAAAAATTGCACACCCGTGGCATATTCGCCACGGGTGTGTTGGTTTAACGGCGTTGCCGTAACCGCCACACGAACTCCACTATTGTCATGCTGAACTTGCTCTGAGCCCCGAAGTAATCGGGGATTCAGTATCTGTACCAAGTGGGAATTAACGACTAGATCAGGCATCACGCCAAGCGCGTCCCCGCCCCAGATCCTTCGACTTCGATGACGAAGTTTATCCCGATGAAAATCGGGGCTCAGGAAACGAAGATAGCGACCAGCACCACCTCATCCAACATGCGAAGTGTGCGAGTC
>CAVOCL010000156.1:0-5241 GCA_963694185.1 Dehalococcoidia bacterium | reverse complement strand
TCGGGGCGTTGTGGTCGGAGCACTGTGGATACAAGCACACCAAGGCGTTGCTTCGCACGTTGCCCAATACTTCGGATCGACTTCTGGTTGCCCCCGGTGCTGAAAACGCCGGTGTCATAGATCTTGGAGACGGCCTGGCGGTTGCCTTCAAGATCGAATCACACAACCACCCGTCTGCCGTCGAGCCTTTCGAAGGTGCAGCTACCGGCGTTGGCGGAATTATTCGCGACATCTTCGCAATGGGTGCACGACCTATCGCCCTCCTCAATTCGCTTCGATTCGGCCAGCCCGACGACGCACGAACCCGTTACCTGATCAACGGCGTTATCGGCGGCATTTCTTCTTACGGCAACTGCATCGGCATTCCCGACGTTGGCGGCGAAATATTTTTCTCTGACACCTACAAAGGCAACCCGCTGGTCAACGCCATGTGTGTCGGCCTGATCGAAGACGGCAAGATGGCAAGCGCTTCGGCTAAAGAGCCGGGCGATTTGCTGATTCTGGTTGGTGCCGACACCGGTCGAGACGGCATTCACGGTGCTTCAGGACTCGCATCACGAGCGTTCGAAGAGCAGGCCGAAATGCGTTCTGCTGTTCAGGTCGGCAACCCCTTCCTTGAGAAGGTGCTGATCGAAGCGTGTATCGAGTCACTCGATCTGCCCGGCGTTGTTGGTTTGCAAGACTGTGGAGCAGCCGGCATCACTTCGGCAGCGATCGAAATGGCCGAGCGTTCGGGCATGGGCCTGAAGTTGATTATCGACCAGGTTCCACGACGAGAAGAAGGCATGACACCTTACGAGGTGATGCTCTCGGAATCTCAAGAACGAATGCTTCTGGCTGTTACGCCTGGACTTGAGGTTCCGGTATTCGAGCTGTTCGAAAAATGGGACCTCGACGCCACGGTTATTGGTGAGTTCGAAATGGGCGAAGACGTCCGTATTTACGATGAGGGCGAGGAAGTCAGCTCGACGCCGGTGATAACCCTGACCGATGCTCCTGAGTACAAGTTCACAGGCACCAAGCCCGACTGGTTGACCGTCCTTCAGAACGCCGATCTTTCAGCAACTCCGCTGCCTTCAGAATCACCTGCAAGCACGTTGCTGAAGATGCTTGCTTCCCCAAATATCGCCTCACGATTCCCGATCTACCAGCAGTACGACTACCACGTGCAGACCAACACAGTTGTCGAGCCCGGTGGTGACGCCGCTGTGCTTCGCCTGAAGGGTTCAAAACGTGGCATTGCGCTTTCAACCGACTGTAATGGCCGGATTTGCTACCTCGACCCAGAAGTAGGCACCGTTATTGCGGTCGCTGAGGCGTGCAGGAACCTCTCGGTTACAGGCGCAACGCCTGTTGCGCTTACCGATGGCCTCAACTTTGGCAACCCGGAAACTACCGATGTGCAGTTTCAACTCACCGAGTCGATCGCTGGCATGAGCCGTGCGGCCGAGGCGTTCAACATTCCGATCGTTAGCGGTAACGCCAGCCTGTACAACCAGTCGAACGGGATCGACATTTTCCCGACTCCGATCATCGGCTCACTGGGCCTGCTCGAAGATGTTGAGAAGCACGCAACCGCCGGGTTCAAGTCAGCAGGCGATGTGATTGTTTTGCTGGGCACAGACTCGGTGTGGGACGGCATCGATGGGCTTGCCGGAAGCGAGTATTTTGATCTGATTCATGGCAAGGTCGAAGGCCAACCACGAATTGATCTCGATCTCGAAATTCGGACTCAGGCGATGTGCCGTGAAGCTATAGAGAACGAACTTGTGGCTTCGGGTCACGATGTATCCGACGGCGGAGTTGCGTGTGCAATTGCCGAGAGTGCAATCATCGGCAACATTGGTGCTGCTATTACCGAAGCACCTGGCGATCGATGGGACGCAGCGATGTTCGGCGAGACCCAGTCCCGAATCATGCTGAGCGTGAAGAACGAGAATCTGAGCGCTATTGAAGCTTTGGCTGCTGCCCAGAACGTACCGATGGTCGTCATCGGAACAGTTGGCGGTGATGCGATCACGTTTGGTGGCGACGACATCACGGTTCCTCTCAAAGACGTCAGTGACTCTTGGGAAAATGGCTTCAACCGGGCGACGTCTGACTAAGCACTAATGACTCCAACGCAAACCGATGTCTCGTCGCTAATCGACCGATACGACGCGCTTTTCTTCGATTCGTTCGGCGTTCTAGTAAACGGCGTAGACGCGCTTCCCAGTGCTATAGATCTTGTTGACCGCATGAACGCCGAGGGTGCGAACTATTTTGTCGTCACTAACGACGCATCCGCTTCGCTGGCAACGCGAATCAAAAAGTTCACTCGCCAGGGACTCAACATACCAATCGAACGCATCGTTAACTCGGGTGGACTAATCGCTGGGTATTTCGAACAGAACGATCTCGCTGGCAGGCCGACCCTCGTGCTGGGCACGCAGGATGCGAAGGACTACACGACAGCCGCTGGCGCGAAGCTGGTGGAACTCGACGGCGAAACAGAGCCAGATGTGGTCGTGCTTGGCCACAGTGGGCCGCACGACTGGGAATCAACGCTCAAATCGCTGCTCACGCTGTTCAGCCGTAGGTTCACCGAAAATAACCCCGTCCAACTCGTACTTCCGAATCCCGATTTCATCTACCCAAACGGACCCGGCGTATTCGGATTCGGTGCCGCTGCATTCGCAGATCTTCTCGAGCAGGCATTAAAACGCCTTCACGGAAACCACCAAGCGTTGGTCGCATCTAAGTTGGGTAAGCCGTATTCACCGATATTTAATGAGGCAATCAAACGAACAGGCTCTAAGAATGTTGTGATGATCGGTGACCAGCTGGAAACCGACATTCTGGGCGCTAATCGGGCGGGGATCGATTCGGCCGTGGTTTCTACTGGAATCAACCGGAGAATTACACCCGACGAGTTCGCTGAAGTGGCAGATGAGTTAACTCCTCGGTATATGCTTGCTTCTCTGGTATAAAATTACGAATTAGAAGAACGTCAAATAGATAAATCGACGCGAGTGCCCGCTGGTGCTCGCGTTTGCTTGTGGTTCCGACACCTAACAAAAATGCCAACATACGTTTACAAGTGCGCTGATAACGGCCACATTTTCGAATTAGTTCAAAAGTTCAGTGCTGACAACGGCGCCGAGTGCACAACCTGCGGCAGTCAGTCGAAACGTCAGATATCTGCACCCACCGTTATCTACAAAGGCTCAGGTTTCTACACCACAGACTACGGTTCTGGATCGGGCAGCAAGCCGTCGAACGGTAGCAAGTCAAGCAAGAGCGATTCTTCTAGCTCAGATTCTTCCGACTCGTCGTCGTCTTCTTCTTCGTCTTCTGAGAAGAAATCTTCCGATAAAAGCTCCAGCAGCAGCGATAGCGGAAGTTCGGACGGCAGCCACTCGCACGGCGCTGGCAGCCACACCCACTAAGGGTTTCGAGCTGAAATGCGCGCTGTAATCCAACGGGTCAATCGAGCCTCGGTAACTGTCGAAAACGAGATTACGGGGTCGATAGATCGCGGATTATGTCTGCTGATAGGGATCACCCACGAAGATACCGCAGACGATCTCAAGTACATCGTCGACAAGACTCTAAACATGCGGATATTCCCCGATCCAACGGGTGATTCGGGGTTCGATGAGTCGGTTCAGGACATTGGTGGCGGACTACTGCTGATAAGCCAGTTCACGCTTTACGCCGCGACTCGAAAGGGTCGGCGTCCGGGGTTCACCGAGGCAGCACGTCCTGAGATGGCAGGTCCGATGTTCGAGCAACTTGTCGATGCGTTTCGATTCAGCGGGTTACGGGTTCAGACCGGCGTGTTTGGGGCGATGATGAACGTCGAGATCGAGAACGCTGGGCCAGTGACGATAATTTTGGATTCAGCGGATCGTAACGCCCCGAGAAAAGGTTAGCTTACGTAGCGGGCGATACTGCAAGCAAACGATTTCCTTTCCCGACGTCTATCGGCTCTTCAATCCCTGCTGCATCTAGCACCCAAATACGGGAATTGAACGTCTCCGGCAGATCGATAGCCCCATTGGGTTTGAGCACTTCCTCCACGTCCAGAATCGCCCCGCTAATCACGATTTGCGAACTATCGGGTGACCAAATGTAGTGGGATTCAGCGTACTGATCGAAGAAAACCTGAACGAACAGGAATTGATCCGAAGTGACCTGTGTAACGAGCGGCGTTAGTTCACCCGATTCGATATCGATCACAGACCAGATATGAGCCAGATCTATCTCCGAAGAATCTTCGATAATCGCCAGCTTTGAGCCATCGGGTGACCACCAGAAAGCCCTCACTTCTCCTTCGTGAAGAACCTGTTCCTCGGCGTCGTCAAAGTTGAATATCGACAGTGTGTGGAACGCCGCTCCAGAAGACCGCGCTATTGCAAGATTACGACCGTCGGGCGACCAGCCAAGCCCCACCCGCGTATCGCCATCACCAATGATTTCGTGGGTATCCAGATCGCCTACATTTGTGACAACAATCAAAGTCTCGTCAGAAATGGTTTCAATATGAGCGAACGCCTGGCTATCCGGCGACCATGATGGCGAGTTAAACGAAATAGAGCCCGTTCCTATCGCTCGAGGAATACCACTTGCCGCGCCATCGACTTGAATCAGATAAAGCCCGGCATCCTGATGCACGAGTATCGATGATCCGTCGGGTGCCCAGTTGATGTAGAGCGGAGCGCCCAGCGCAATGCCCTTCGGCACTTCACCCGAGTACGATCCCAGCAGCATGCTGCCGATTCCGAATTCGCCACTGGTAGTGAACGCAATACGATCGCCCAGAGGAGACCATGCCGAGAAATGAGGCACGCCGGGGCCTACGCCGCTCTGAGAAGTGGGATCGATGGCCAGCGTAACTACCACACCGTTTCCATCTGCGTCGGCTCTGTGAAGCGAGCTCTCGCTGACGGCGTTTCCCACAATCAGGAAGGAAGAAAACAGCACACTGCCACCTTCGGGCGACCAGACAGGGAAGGTGTAGCGGAACTGTCCATTCACGGTAGATCCATCACCCACCGTTGCCAGTCCTGACCCGTCGGGATTCACTGTGAATATCGATCCCTCGCCGTCTTCGAATGCTATGCGGTTGACGGGTCCTACAGCGATTGCTCGCTGCGGGAGCGGTGCCTCTGTTGGGAGTGGTTCGGCTACCACGATCACCGGAGTCGGGCGGGATCATCGACCATGGCGAGCTGTGTGGCCGCAATCGTCGTAGCTGAA
>CAVOCL010000155.1:0-5259 GCA_963694185.1 Dehalococcoidia bacterium | reverse complement strand
CAGGGGCGACAAGATTTACCTGTCAGAGCGCCCGGGTTTGGGAATCGAGTTGGACAAGGATTACATGCGAGCACACGTAGTTGCCGGTTACGGCGGGTAGTGACCTGAGCGGGGTTCCACTCAGCATTGAACTACGCGATTCAGGTGTGACCCCGCCTGAGGCGAACGACCACGTCATCAGGCTCGTATCCGTGTCATCGCACGTTCTCACATATAGTTCGCGACGCTTGTGAATCGCGTTGATTCTAAAGCCTTCTCCTGCTGCGACCGCAATGCACAGTCCGGAATTTCCTGTCGTGCCCAACCGAATCGTGCCGTCTGCTTGCGAGGTGAACGCTTGCAGCGAAGTGCTGGAGCAGTCATTCAAGTAAATGTTGGCGCCGTCTGTTAAGGATTCCGGCTGCATGCAGAGGTCGTACTCCTCGGTGGAAATCTGACCTGTCGACGAGTTGAACGTGAACTGTTCATCACGGTTATCGTTCGGCTTACAGGTGTGCGCCTGCAGAGAATCGTTTAAACGGACGCCCGACCCAAAGCCTCGTATGTCTATGCAATAGTGATCTGGATCGTCTAAAGCATCAACCAGCTTGATCAGTCGATTTGGTTGAATTTCAGGACTGCTAGCGCTATCGGGACTGACGGCACCAACAGTACTGGCGGGGCTATCGGCCACGGCCACGGCCACGGTTTCGGCGGCGGGGTCTTCTTCCGCACCGCCGCCACAAGCGACGATCACCACAAGCGCGATGCTTGCGATTACTAATCCGAGTTTGTTCGAGCTACGCATAATTTCTCCGTCAGCAGAGAGTCGACTGGAACGCTGAGCCTACTGCACCCAACGGGCAGGGAAGTGGATTATATTGCGCTCAACTGCAATAAATTTCTCTGATACTCAGCGTGAAAGACTCTAACAGTGATTATCAAAACACCTATTCCGAAAATCGATATCGAACGGCCGTCGCCGGATCTGGTAAAGCGTCTTCAAGGTATCGGAAGTGCAATGGCTTCTGGAGAACTTCGAAAGCTTGGAATCAGTGCGTCGGTTCTCGATGGCATTAAAACGTTCACACCTGGCACGACCGTCGTCGGCCCGGCGATAACCCTCCAATACCTGCCGAAGCGAGAAGATCAGTACCCGGAAGGCGAATATCGCGACCCTGAAGCTCAGGTGCATCGTCACGCGCTGTATCACGCCCAGGCTGGCGACATCATCGTTGTCGATGGGCGTGGAGAAAACACGAGTGGTGTTTTTGGCGACATGATGCTCACCTACCTGAAAGGCCGAGGCGGTCTGGGCATCATTATTGACGGAGCGATTCGCGATATTCGAGGTGCCAAAGAAACCGGACTTGGGATTTGGCTGACCGGTGTGACTCCGTATGCCCACACGCAGACCGTGCAGTTTCCGTACGCCTACAACGTGCCGATCGATTGCGCCGGTACTCTCGTCATGCCCGGCGACATCATGATCGCCGACGATGACGGCGCGGTCGTTGTCCCGAAGGAACTCGCCGAACAGCTCGCAGAGTCAGGCGGCAAGCATGCCGAGTGGGAAGAATTCACACGAATCAAGCTCTCCGAGGGCGGCGATCTTCGAAAGTACTACCCACTCTCCGACGAAGGTAAAGCCGAGTACGAAGAATGGAAGAAGACCAACGGCTAGTAGGTCTATTTCACGGCTTCGAATGTTCGATCGAGATGAAAACAATACTGAAGCCCGGCGACTTGTCGGGCTTCAGGTTTTAAGCTGTTGAACAGTTAGCTCAACGAATCGAGTCGATAGATACAGGAAGAAAAACAGCGAATGCCGTTCAATGTGGCGTTAGTCGCACCAGAAATACCGCAGAACACCGGCAACATTATTCGGCTGTGTGCGAACACTGGTGCACGATTGCATCTGGCCGAACCGTTAGGATTCAGCCTGACCGAAAAACCGCTACGCCGGGCAGCTCTGGACTATAGCGATCTTACAGATGTAGTCGTTCACAAGTCGATCGAATCGTTGTTCGACGCAATCGACCTGTCTCGAACATTCGTAACAACGACCGGCGGCACTACCATCTACGATCAGGTCGAATATCAAGACGGCGACACGGTGATTTTCGGCTCCGAAAGCAAGGGCCTTCCCGACGCTGTGATAGCCGGATTGGCCGCTGCAAACCGCATCAGCATTCCGATGATGCCTGCGAACCGCAGTATCAACCTCTCGAACGCCGTCGCTCTGGTGCTCTACGAAATGTGGCGCCAGCAGTCGTTTGATGGCAGTTCTACTCCAGCCCCAGGCTCACGAGAATATTTCTCGTAACCAACGATCAACTTTGTTCTCGATGCTCCAGTTGTACCTGACGCGGTAGGATGGTCGCTCATTCTCACTCTTGGAGCAAAACGCCGTGAACAAACAAGCCATTGTTGGATCTACGATTATTGATGGCACTGGCGCTGCGCCAATAACAAACGGAACTATCGTCATCGACGATGGCAAAATCACAACGGTTGGGTCTTCAGACCAAGTTCAGTTGGCTCCTGACGTCGAGCAGATCGACGCAACCGGCAAGTTCACGATGCCCGGGATCATCGATTCACACATTCATGTCACGCCGAATCAGGACGTGCCAAACGACGTCCGCATAAACCTGAGGGTTGGCTTCAATGCGATAAACACGCTCCGGCAATCGCTGGGAGCCGGTGTAACCACCGTTGTGAGCATCGGAGGCGGTCCGGCTGCCGTAGAACTTACCAACGCCATCAAAGAAGGCTACGTCGACCGGTGTGCGAATCAGATCACCGCGGGCGTGGTGAACGCTTCGGGCGGACACGTTCGAGGAAGACACGCCGATGGGCCGTGGGAGATTCGAAAAGCGGTAAGAGAGCTTGCTTCTGCCGGCTGCACAATGATCAAAACCGCAGCAACAGCAGGATTTCAGTGGGAACACGAACGGGTCCACTGGCCCGATTACACCGAGGAAGAGTTGACCGCGCTGGTTGACGAAGCTCGAATGCGCGACATGCCAGTGGCGGCGCACGCACACGGCCACGAGGGCCTGAAGTATGCGGTCAACGCCCGAGTGCACATGATCCACCACGGTGCCCTGATTGATGACGAAGGTCTCGAAGCGATCACCCGTGCCGACTTGTACTTCGTTCCGACTCTATTCACAACCAGCGTTGGTCGTGTCGCACTGGTTGAGCAGCCCTGGACGAAAGAACGGATGGAAGCCGCTTACCCGATTCACCGGGAAGGTGTTTCGAAGGCGCACAAGATGGGCACGAAAATTGCGCTTGGAACTGACGGCGGGCCCGGCGATGCGATGATCGAGCTATCGGAATTCGTTGATTGCGGACTTTCGCCGATGGATGCGATTGTGGCTGGTACTCGGAACACGGCAGATGCGTTATCGATTCTTGATCGAGTAGGGACTCTCGAATCAGGCAAAGATGCCGATCTGTTGATTGTCGACAAAAATCCTCTCGACGACATCAACACGCTGCAGGATCAGGAAAATATCGCTCTCGTGATGACTCACGGCAAGGTGCAAACCACATCCGAGGAGATGAAAACTTATCTTGACCCTCGCCTAACCGGCCCGCCAAGACGCATCGTCCGTGTAAACGTCGACATGTAGCTGGGAGTGGCCGTTCGCCGTGAAACCCTACCCCCGCTCGGCCTTGTCGTATTCGGCGTAGATGTAGGGGTGCTCGGGATCGTAGTGCGTGAGAGTCTCGGGGTTGTCGACTCGACCTGCGGGGCGAACATCGTTACCAGCAATTCCGTTTATTTGATCGCCAAGATCCTGCTGACACGCGGCGATTAGCCCTGCCAGACGAACAACGACATCTGGATTGCTGGCAAACACGTTCTCCGTTTCGCCGGGGTCGATTTCAAGATCGTAAAGCTCGTCGATCAGCTCTTCCTCTTTGCGAACGTGCAGCTTCCACTTTCCGTCTCGCACCGCCTCAAGATTATTCCCGTGGTAGTAGAAGAACTCGCTTCTTGGCGATTCCGCTGGCCCGCTGGCAAAGAGTAACGGCGACATATCAACGCCGTCTGTAGTGCGATCAGCCGGAACCTCAGCACCCGCTACACCGGCAATCGTCGCGAAGAAATCGATCGACGTAATCAGCTCACTACGAACCTCGCCCGCTGGAATACGACCCGGCCACCGCATCATGCAAGGCACCCGCTGTCCGCCTTCCCACGTTTGGCCTTTTCGTCCTCGTAGAACGCCATTACTTCCGCCTTGATCCTGCATTCGTGATCCGTTATCACTCGTGAAAATCACCAGTGTGTTCTCGTCCAAGCCCTGTCGCTTCAACTCATCGAACAACACTTCCGCCACCCAATCAACACCCGCAACGCAGGCACCGTAATCGCCATTATCAGAACCGTTTACGAGATTCTCGGGCGCATATAGAGGCAGATGCACGTACATGTGAGCGAAGTACAGGAAGAACGGATTTTCTTTATTGCCACGAATGAATCGAACAGCTTCTTCGGCGTAGCGTTCGGTTAGCGCACGAAGATCAGGCTGCTCCTGAATAACTTCGGCATCTCGAATCAAAGGAAGCGGTGGACGCCTGCGCAACTGCTCCAATCGATCATGATCATCGATAGTCGGATCTTCAACCTGCCGACCCATATCGTTGCTGTAGGGCAGGCCGTAATAACTGTCGAAACCGTGATTCGTTGGCAGGAACTCTTCCTGGTCGCCAACGTGCCACTTGCCGATGATCTTGGTTGCGTATCCAACATCTTTCAAAGCGCCAGCAATAGTCGTCTCGTCAGGATTCAGTCCAATACCATCTCCGGGGAAAAGCACCCTGAAACCGTCGAACTCCCCAAACCCAATTCGTTGCGGATAGCAACCGGTCAGGAGCGCCCCTCGTGAAGGCGAACATACTCCCGAAGCCACGTAAAAATCGGTGAACCGCACGCCTTCTTCGGCCATCTTATCGAGCGCCGGGGTCTTATTGATCTTCGAGCCGTATACGCCCAAATCCCCGTATCCAAGATCGTCACAGTTGATTAGTACGATGTTCGGCTTGTCCATCAAATGCCTTTACTGAAATCAATTCACGTCCCAAAAATCTGGGCACAGTCTGCTCTTTATTAGAGCAAGTGAACAGCCACACCGAGTAGAAATGACCGGTATTCGTTGGCAACCGGCCCCTAATTTGGCGTTTTCGAAAATCATGATGATGGGTAACATGCGAGTTCTCGGTAGTTTTCGGTAAACCGAAGCACTTTGGGGCCAGACCGCA
>CAVOCL010000154.1:0-5272 GCA_963694185.1 Dehalococcoidia bacterium | reverse complement strand
CGCAGGCGTTCGTTCCCAGCAAAATCAACGCAAAGAAAACGAGGCCTAGCCTCTCAAGCATCGTGGTTCACCTCCGGGAGGATCCGGTCGAGCCAGCCTGGTAGCCACCAATTCCAAGGGCCAGCGATTCGCATGATCGCCGGAGCAACGAGTGCTCGAACTAATGTGACGTCGACGAACACTGCGATGGCGAGGCCGAGTCCGATTGCTTTCACTACTACGACGTCGGCAAGTACGAAACTGGCGGCCACGACGATAAGAATCGATGCTGCACCGGTGATTATCAGCCCGCTTTTTTGCAAGCCTTCGGCGACGCTGGCAACATTGTCGCCAGTGCGTTCGTATGCCTCGGCGACTCGGGACAGCAGGAATATTTCGTAGTCCATGCTCAGTCCGAAAATGATTGCGAATAGAAGGATCGGCAGTGTCGCTTCGATAACCCCCATAGCCTCGAAGTTCAGCACTCCGCTGAAGTTGCCTTCCTGAAATACGAACACGAGTGCGCCGTAGCTGGCGAGTATCGAAAGCACGTTCAAGACAACTGCTTTCAAAGGCAAGATCACCGATCGGAACAGCACCATCAGCGACAGATAAGTAACGCCTAACACCGCCGCGACGATGTACGGGAACTTTCCGTACAGTGCGTTCACGATATCGGTGATTTCGCTGGCTCCACCGTTTACGTGGAGTTCTCCGCCAGAAGTTGAATCAGGCGGAATCAACGCCCGGATTTCGGTTACGAGCTGGCGGGTTTCGGGATAGAACGGGTGAAGGTCGCTGTGAACCAGGAACAGGATTGCGCCATCACGAACCGATTCCCTAACGATGCGCGAAGCAGTCACGTCGGTGATGGCTTCTGGGTGCTGGTAGAGAAGTTCGTACTGCTCTGGCCCAAAAGTAGAATCGAGATTCACGATGCTCGTTACTTTTGTTACGCCATCGATTTGTTCTAGCTCTCGACCGATGTCGTATGCCTTCGTTAGGTTTTCTCGAGAGAACGGATCGGACTGTCCTCTCCCGGGCCGTGTGCCAGCGCCGCCGCCGAACGTATACGCGACCGGAATGATCGTCTGAAGCGCAAATCCAAACTCTTCTCGCAGCACATCGAATCCCTTACGTGACTCCAAAGAATCCGGAAGAATCGTTGCATCAACCGTCCCAAGGCGCATTTGCAACGCCGGAACAGCGAGCAATATCAGCACCGTAGAAGTTGGGATCAGCACCATCCAGGGCCGCTTCATTACCCAATTCGAAAGCGGCACCCAGAAGCTGATTCGCCTTTGTGAAGATCCGCTAGAACCTGATCGCCACCGCGGCATGATCCTGAAGCGATTCACCCGATGCCCAAGAACGGCGAGTATCGCTGGCATGAGAGTTAGAGCGGCGATCAATGCGGCAAAAATAACAGCCACAGCCCCAATTCCAACCGACCGTAGCATCATCACGTCGAACGCAACCAAACTCAGCAGACCGATCAAGCTCGTAACTGCAGAAAACAAAATCGCCTTACCGGCGTGGGAGTGTGCGCTGAGAACGGCGCTATCGTCCGATTTACCCTTACGCAGTTCCTCTTGAAATCTCGAGGTGTAGAACAGCGAGTAGTCGATTCCGATGCCTATGCCGAGCAATGTGACAATGTTCAGTGCAAACACTGACATGTCGGTGCCCTGCGACATGAAGAACACCAGCGCCAATCCAACCAGCACTCCTCCACCGCCAACGGCCGCAGGAAGAATCGCCGCCACTAGCGTGCCGAATACGAGCAGCAATACAATCGTCGCTACCGGGAACGCCACCGATTCACCCCGTCGAAGATCGCGCTCGCTGGCGAGGGAAATATCTCGATAAAGAGCGGGTCCGCCGGTGATGATCATGTCTAGCGGCCCTGGATCGACTTCGGCGGTAACGATCTCGAGAAACTCCAGCGAAGCGTCGAGTTCTAACGTCAGCCCTGCTGACACGTGAGCCGTGTTGCTCATCGATGACGCACGCTGTGGATCGTCGAGATGAGTCGCCACATAAGCGATTTCGTCGTGATCGGTAAGCCCAGCAACCGCGCTATCAACAGCAGCCGTAAACCGCGGATCGAACGGCGACCATTCGGGATGGCTGAATACGAAGTCGACGGTTAGCGTGGTGAGTTCGAGTCGTTCCTGCAGCACTTTCCGTGCCTGCACCGACGGGAACGACTCGTTCGAGAATCCGCCGGGCTTTAGGAAATCTTGCGCACGGTTGGCGAATGGCAGTGCCGCAAGGATCACGATGACCCATGTTGCGAGCACTATGTATTTTCGCCGAACAGCGAACGAGCCAATTGCCGTGAGCATCTGCTAATTCTGCGGGTTGCGAGACAAGATTTCACTGCCGCACACAGTTCATTACGTGAAATATGAGGGTCGAATGCCAATTTTCGACATGCTCAATCGTTCACACACGTTAACGCAAAACCGGGCCGCCGTAATTTCTCAAGGCAGCCCGGTTGATTATCCTATTTGGTTAGCTGGCGGCTAGTCCTCAGATTCCTCTGTTGACTCTTCCGCGGTCTCGTCAGCTCCGGATTCTTCAGTTGATGCCACGGCTACCGTGCCCTCTACTGTCGAATCATCGTTTTCAGAAGCGCCGTTGCCATTGCCGTTTCCATTCAACAAAGCTTCCGGATCGATCTCTACACCCGCCTCGCGCATGTCGCCAATAACTCGGATAGCAGAGATCTTGTCGCCGCTTTCAGGCACCTGAATCTTCACTCCCTGGGCGATTCGGCCTGTTGACCTGATCTCGCCAAGGTTCGTGCGAATTACCTGCGCCTTCTCGGTTACGAGAACGAGCATGCCAGTTGAGTCAGTTCGAATGTCTTCACTGACAACCGCGGAGTCGGCTACCTTGCCGGTCTTCGGTGTGACCTTCAGCGTGATCAGTCCCTTACCACCACGCTTCTGTTGCGTGTAGTGGCGCAGGAGCGAAAGCTTGCCGTAGCCCTTTTGACTGACGATGAGCAGGTAGCCTTCGTCATCGACAACGTTCATCGAAACAATCTCGTCCTTGTTCTGAACGTTCATGCCCTTCATGCCACCTGCGGCACGCTGGCGGGGTCGAACCTCAGAGGACCTGAAGCGAATCGACATGCCTTCCTTCGAAACGAGAATCACGTCCTCATCATCGTTAGCAAGCACGGCGCCGATCAGTGCGTCGTCACCCTTGAGATTGAAGCAACGAAGACCGCTACGATTCATGTTGCGAAGCAGTGGCAGGTGCATTCGTTTGACCTGACCATTCTTCGTGGCAAGCACTAGATAGGTGTCTTCGAGATAACTCGAAACAGCAACCACGGCGTGAACCTCTTCACGAGGTTCCATGTTGAAACCAAGGTTTTGCACCGGGGTTCCACGGGAGTTTCGTGATTGATCTGCCGGTAGTTCGAATACACGAGAAGCGAACACACGTCCTCTGTCTGTAAAGAACAGTAGGTAGTCGTGCGTATCAGCGATCTGCAGATGCGGCGTAACGTCGTCTTCCTTGGTCATTCTCTGACCCCGGACGCCCTTACCACCACGATGCTGCTTCTTGTACGTATCGAGCTTCACTCGCTTTACATAGCCGTTGCGGCTGAGAGTAATAACGACTTCTTCGTGAGGCTCAGTGTCCTCACGGCGCCAGTCGCCAAGCTCTTCGGGGTGAACCACAGTGCGGCGTTCGTCGCCGTACTTTCGCTTGAGTTCATGTGTTTCCTTGCGGACAACAGCAAGAATTTTTGAAACATCAGCAAGAAGTTCTTCAAGATCGGTAACGATTAGAAGCAGTTCGTTGAACTCATTCTCGATCTTCGTTCGTTCCAGTGCCGCCAAACGACGGAGTTGCATATCGAGAATGGCTTGCGCCTGAATCTCGGAGAGGCTGAACGTCGACATCAAGTTATGGCGGGCCTCTTCAACATCGGCCGATGCCCTGATCAACGCAATAACCTCGTCGAGATTATCGATTGCGATGCGAAGACCTTCCAACACGTGCAAACGTGCCTTTGCCTTCTTCAGATCGAACTCTGCACGCCTTCGAACGACTTCCTCGCGGAATTCGATGTAGTGGCGGAGAGCCTGCTTGAGGGTGAGAACCCTTGGCGTGCCTTCTACCAGGGCGATCATGTTTACCGAGAACGAGTTTCGCAAATTGGTGTGCTTGTACAGGTTGTTCAGCACAACCGGAACGTGGGCGCCACGTCGGAGCTCGATGATGACTCGCATACCTTTACGGTCGGATTCATCACGTACTTCGCTGATGCCTTCGATCTTGCGAGACTTGACCAAATCGGCGATCTTAGCAACGAGGTTCGCCTTGTTGACCTGGAACGGAATTTCGTTGAAAACGAGGCGCTTTCGTTCGCCCCGTGCCATATCTTCGATCTTGTGATCGGCCTGAACCATAATCCGGCCACGGCCGGTTACATATGCGTTGCGAATTCCCTCTTGACCCCAAATGTGAGCACCGGTTGGGAAGTCGGGACCAGTGACGAACTTCATCAGATCGTCGACGGAAGCGTCGGGATGACCGATGAGGTGAACGATTGCGTCACAGATTTCGGTTGTGTTGTGTGGCGGAATGTTCGTCGCCATCCCAACGGCAATTCCCGATGCACCGTTTACCAATAGCGCTGGCAAACGAGCGGGAAGTACGGTTGGCTCTTTGAGCGACTGGTCGAAGTTTTCGCCCCAATCGACGGTATCTCGATCGATGTCGCCGAGCATCATCTCGGTGATCGATGAGAGACGACACTCGGTGTACCGCATTGCAGCAGCGGGGTCACCGTCAACAGAACCGTAGTTGCCCTGTCCGTCTACAAGTGGGTATCGAAGCGAGAACGGCTGTGCCATGCGTACTTGGGCGTCGTAAACCGATTGATCACCGTGCGGGTGGTACTTACCAAGCACTTCACCAACTAGACGTGCGCTCTTCTTGTAGGAAGATGTAGGCCGCATGCCTTGGTCGTGCATGGCGTAAAGAATTCGCCGCTGCACCGGCTTTAGGCCGTCACGAACGTCTGGAAGCGCTCTGGACACGATAACGCTCATCGCGTAGTCCAGATACGACGCTTTCATTTCGTCCTGAATATCAATCGGTCGAATGGTACCGAGGTCGCTATTGACCATAAATCACTCCGGCTAGGGTGCTGCATTGATCCCGTGACGCGCCGAACTGGCGCGCAGAGAGAAAGTTAATGACTCAACACTACGCTTCCCCATGTGTACGCGCAACGAGCGCGAGCGCGCTTGCTCGGGCGCAC
>CAVOCL010000153.1:0-5311 GCA_963694185.1 Dehalococcoidia bacterium | reverse complement strand
AGTCTCAGGCACAAGTGCAAACCGCTGATCGTCGCTCAAAACGACATTACCGCTATTCGTAATAATGAGATCAACTTCAATATCGGATATGTTCTGGAACTCAGCTGCCAGATTCTCCACTGCGGAACGAATATCACCCTGCTCCGAAAGCATCGGGCTCAGATCGTGCATGTAATGGCGAGTTTCAAGCAGGGCATTGCGTGCAACAGGGATCAACTTCTCCAATCGCTCGCCGATCTCGCCTGCCCCCGAAGAATTCGCCATAGCAGCCGTCGATTCGATATTCAGGCTGATCGCATACAACGATTGCGCAAGCCCATCGTGAATTTCTCGACGTATCCGAAATCGTTGCTCGGCCGACCGAAGCCGCTCTTCCTGCGAAGCGACCGTGAGCTCGATATTCTCGCGGGTTCGTTCTCGCTCGGCATCGACCGCTTCTGCACGCTTGAAACGCTCCGATCGAATGATCAAATTCGCCAAAAAGACCAGAGTGAACATCACAAATATTCGTGCGATGAGTCGCCGGTCGTCGCCGTCGGCAATCACCAACCCCGGATTCATAAATACAGATATCGACGTATACGTACCTGCAACAATCGTCACAATCACCAGGCTTGCAGTGCGTGAACCCGTCACCAGCGCCAAACCCACCAAAGCTGGGTAGTACATGATGAAAAACGTATTGTTAAACGCGTTCGTAATCGCAATTCCGGCGGTCAACGCTATGACGTCGAAAATGCTCATCGCTATTGCCGTAGTTCGACCAACCCGATCACCCCGCCTGAGTTTCAGGTGCAGCCTTGCGTTCAGCAGCACCAACCCCAGCACGATCAAATCGGTGAAGAACAGTGTCTGAGTCCAGGTATTGCCCCAGTGATTGATCGCCGCCCAACCTACGATCAACCACCACCGAACGATCACGACGATCCGCTGATTATGCCTATAATCATCGAAATCAGCGTATGAGGGTTCAGATGCCATAATGCTCATCGTTCCACCGTAATCGGTCGCAGTAGCCAGGTAACTCCGCATCGGGATCGAGAACTATATTTACGTTGGTCGAAGCCGCCTGCGAGGTCGGCATGATTGTCGAGTATGTACGCAATAGGGTCAAGCTTCGTCATCTCCCAACCCCTCAAGCGCTTCAAAAACCGCGTCCTGAGTCGCATCGGTATCTCCCTTTACAAGAGCAATGAACTCCAACCGCGCTCTGTAAATGGCCGACACGGATTCCGCCACATGCGCAATTTTCTCGGCGACCATTCGGAACCTGCCAGGAACCTCAACATCCGGGCTGAAACTCAGACTGGTCAACTCCTCAAGAGCCTCCTCGGCCGATTGAAGCCCCTGCCTGAACGTTCTGGCAGCATCAATCGCCAGCCTCGATCCCGGCGTAACCGGACTCGACTGGTGCCTGCGTATTGCTAGTTCGATCTGCTGGTATTCAGAAACAAGCTTCCCGGTAACAGTGCCACCTTGTTTAGCAAGCCTTTGCAGCTCGCCACCGTATTCGCCCGATTGCATGTCTTCGAACCCGGCTAAAACCCGATGCTCACCAGAGAGTTGCTCTGGCGATCGATCGTCACCACCAGACCCGCCAGCAGTTCGACCAGCCATCCTATCGATCACCTTGCTCTGGTCCTCAAGACGTTCTGTAGCCGCTCTGGCACTAATGATCACGGCATCCAAACGTCGCATATCGGTTCCAGCGTCTCGCAACGCAGAGTCGGCAGCTTCCTTAGCCTGGCTCGACGCCGAAGTAGCGCCTTCAAGCTGTCTAGAAACGGCACCACGTCGAATGCCAGCAACAAGACGTCGCTCCGACATCAACAGCACTTCCTGCTGTCGACGCAGATGCTCTTCCTGTCGCTCGATCGACGAGATCTCCACACTGATCTCCCGCTTCAACTCCTGGCTGAACCTCTGCGAAGTTGCATCTTCAACTGAATCGATCTGCTGTTCGATCGCCGTAAGACTCTCTCGAGCCTTCCCGGAAAGCACTTCGAGGTGCTCCAGTGCGACATCAATCTCGTACCGTGCGTTCTGTACTTGTTTGAGTGAATCGAGATGCGGTTCCCTCTGGTCTGTTCGAATCGATTGGGGATCGACAGCGGACTCCGTTAAGGAGCCCGCTGCACTGCTAATCCCACCGATTACCTTTTTGAAAAAGTTTGCCACTGCCTCCTCCTTATGAGGTCAGTTGTAACGACGTTGACTAGCTGCCAACTGCATTTCGGCGCTCTCGCTGAACCCGCCAGAAGTACGAGGCGAGCCCACCAACCGCTGCCATCACGACTAACCGTGTGATCAGCGCTTCGAGGTTGATCAGATCAACAGCGGGCACGTCGATACCGGGTTTCGGGTCGTAGATTTGCGCATTGACCACCACCGTTGTCACCGCATAGGCAACCATCGCGATCAATGTGTAAACCACCGTAAGTTTTCGAGGCATTACGAACCCAAACGCCGCAATTACAGGGAAGTAAGCAACGTAAAACTGGTTGCTCAACCCGACTTCCGCAACTGCACCCCCGACTGCGATCACCGAAGTGATCAGCACAAGATCGAGAATCGAACTGATCGCAATCAGGTTCCGATTCGCAGGCTGTTGTGCAAGCCTTCGACCGTGTAGGTAAAAGTTCACAACCATCAGCCCAACAATCGGCACTATCCCGATAGCCAGTTGCGTTGGTGTTTCAGTGAGGATCATCACCAGGCCAACACCGGCTGCAATCACGAACCAGCGTGCCCAATTGATAACCACCTGACCGTAGAAAATGTCTTCTGCGGCTTCGCGCTTCGTTATTTCCGTACTTGTATTTATTGATTGAGTGCTCATGCGTCGTCTCCAAGTGATGCCACTTCAAAGTTGTCGGTCAAATGTTGTTCGACCAGGTCGGTTTCGATTTCGCTAACACGGCGAGATCGTTCGAGTCGCCAGTAAACGTTGCCGCAGAACGGTACTGCTACCAGGATCAGTGCGTGCACGATCAAACTTGTGAGCACCACACTTCCACCACCCATGTCGTTGATGGGAGCGATCGAGATCAGTGCGTAACCAATCAAGGCTGCTGCCGTGAATTTCGCTGTGTTTCCAGTTGAAAACGTCACCGAAAGTGCCAGTAATGCCGGCATGTAGAACACGTACGTGCTCGGCGGGAAGTGGTTAGTAAGCGCCAACACTCCCGATATCGCAGCTATGTCGATTGCGCTCGCCCCGTACACAATCCAAAGCGGGATCGCCCGCTTACGGTTCACCTCGACCTGCAGGAAGAAGTTACCCACGGCGAGTGCGAGAACGATCAGGACCGATACTTGCGCCTCGACGAAACTTGTCGAGTTCCACAGGGTTAGTCCAAGCCCTGCGATAACCAGAATCCAGCGGGCATAGATGATTACAGGCAGCCCGGCCTTGATGTCTTCGTTGCCAACAGCATCAAAGTTCAATCCGTGCCTGGTCGTGCCCTTGCGGTCTGGCGGTTTTGATCTTTCAGTTGATTCACTCATGTCTATTTCCTTGTTTGTTGATAAGTAGGTGAGTGCGGCACGGGATTCACACCCGCCACCGACTCATCTGTTTCGTTGCCTAATAAATCCGTTAGTGCGAGCTCAAACCCGCTTAATTTCTTTGGCGGTGAGAATGGCGTCCTTGGCACGTCTGTATCCGGCACCACGCCTGGCTTTGACATCGAGATCGTCGACATCAAGCAGTTCTGCGATCTTGCTCACGCCGAGCTGCGATTCCTTGCGCTCTGCGGCAAATACATGCAGTTGCTCCTGAAGACGCTCTTCGTCCATACCTGCGATGATCTTCCAGATGCCCTTCTTCTCAAGCTCTTTACGCTGTTCGAAGATGTCGACAGTCGAGTCAATCACCTGAATCCGCGTGAGCACCTGCTGCAGGTGATTCTCGGTGGTGGTCTTGCGCTTCATGGCGCGGTCCATCTTGTACGCCGCAACCTCGATCTCAGCATTTCCTGCGTAAGGCTCCGAGGCGGCGTCGAGATAGCCGTCATATTCGTCCTGCGCTCGCCTGATACTAGAAACCATTCCGTCTTGTTCGACTTCTTGGTGAATCCGCTCTTTCCGCAGATCCTTCACGTTCAGGTCTTCCAGCGTCTTGGCCCTTCCAAACCACAGAATTCCCATCGTTACCTCCTTGTCGGGTAGTCGGTACCGGTGACTGCGAAATAACCCTTGAAATCCCGCTTTATCGCCCGCCCAACAACCTCTGGTACCCAATGTGAAACAAAGCCAAAACACCCAACAGAACCACACGTACTACTCGAACTAGTACAACCAACCCAAACGCAACAACCCCTCGACTCAGCCCACATCGGTCCCTGTCATTGCGAGGAGGAACGACGTGGCAACCACGTTTCAACCGCAACAACCTCCGAACCAGGCAACTCAACCCCAGAAAAAGTGCCACTGGCACCCACAAAACACGGGCATGCCCCAATACGCCCGTAACACCCAAACAGCGAAAATAAACGTATATCGGTCGTGAAGACGAAGCGGAAGCGGTGCGGAACCTGTCGATATGGGCAACAAACCCCAAATCAACAAAAACACGAAAAGACTGATCATCAGCATCGGTCTAATCGCGCTCGTCCTAATAACCATCACAGGCTGCGCCCAGGCAACGGAATCCGAACTAGCCTCAGCCGTAGCGAATCAGCCCGCAGCTGTAGAAGCAACTCCAAAGCCAGCCGGACCCGCCGCTACATCAAAACCATCCGGCCCGACTTCCGACCCAGACGCCACACTCGCGCCGATCGAAGCACGCCCGACTCGTTCGCCCAACGATCCCACGCCGACCGCTGTTCGACCCACACCAACCCCGTCATCACCTTCGAACAACCCAACCCCAACTGAAAACCCCGCACCAGTAAGCCCCACAGCAACAACAACTGCCGCGGCGCCAAACGCAACAAGCACTTCCGCACTTCAGGCAACCGCAGTGCCGAACGCCACATCTGTCACCGCCCCAACAGCCACGCCAACGCCTCTACCCACTGCAATCCCCATGCCCACGCCGCGCCCAACCCCCGGACCCATCACCCGCCAAACCCAGTTCGTCCCTCTCGACGAACCCGCATACGTAACCCGTGAAAACGCATCCACCAATATCAAGAACGATTCATACGTACTCGGCGTAGCCAGCAATGGCGAAGCCCGCGGCTACCCTCTCGACATGATGTGGTATCACCACATAGCCAACGACACCGTTGGCGGCGAGCCATGGCTAGTCACCTACTGAATTCTCTGCCACTCAGGGGTCGGGTTCGATCCTGTGATCAACGGTCAG
>CAVOCL010000152.1:0-5343 GCA_963694185.1 Dehalococcoidia bacterium | reverse complement strand
GGGGCACGTGCAACTACCAAACGTATGTCTCAGAAAATGCTGTTTTTGCGGCTACCGGCATTGCTGCTAGCCGCACTCGGCGTCGCAGTAGTTGGCTACTACCTGTTCCTGGTATCAGGACTAATCGCTCGCAAACGTGAGCTTGAAACCGTAATGTTGCGATCACGCGGACTTTCGGCATTTCAGGTGATACGAGTTCAAGTAATCGAAGCAGTGATTACAGTCGGGCTACCCGCTGCCATTGCTCCGATACTGGCCTATTTCACTATCGGCTACGCGGGTCGATTACAAGTATTTGAATCGCTGACTCACGGCCAGAATCTTCCTGTCGAACTCTCACTAATGTCGTGGGTGTGGGCAGCGGGAGCGGCATTTGTAGCGTTCCTCATCGTTCTATTACCGACGCTACTTGTTGCTCGCTCCGGCGTTTCAAACGTTGACCGCGCACGAGCTCGACCCGACAATCCGCCAGTTTTCCAGCGTCTTTACATCGATCTGCTCGTGATCATTCTCGGCGGCCTGTTCCTCTGGGAGATCACAACCCGCGGCGTCGCCTCTACCGACCGTGAAGGCGAAATAGTTACCGATCCCACCTTGCTGTTTGCACCAGCCATGCTACTGATATCAATTGCATTGATAATGCTTCGTGCTTTCCCGATCATCACAAAAGCCACCGCATGGATCGCAACCAGGTTCACGTCAGCATCGATGGCTGTAGGTTTCTGGCGATTGGGCCGAAGCCCTTACTGGTACGCATGGCCTGTTTTGCTGATAATTCTTGGCACCGGTCTCGGGGTGATGGTCGGGACGCTCGGCTCGACGCTGGAACGAAGTAGCAGAGATCAAATTTACTATGACAACGGCACCAGCCTGCGAGTACAGCCGGGTAGCTTTAATTCTGATGTACGAGAGAGCGATATCGTCGAACTGATGGCGATCGACGGCGTCAACTCGGCCACGATGGCGTTCAGGCAAACAGGAAAGTTCGGCACCACCGATAGAGGGATCGAGTTCGATGTTCTCGGGGTGGAATCCGACAAGTTTTCGGATATGGCCTGGTTCAGGGACGATTTCTCAGATGACTCACTTGAGGTGATGCTTGATCGGGTAAACACGGCAGCAAAACCGGAGCCGTTATTTTTACCGAAAAGCACGACTGAAATTTCAGCCTGGGCAAAACAAGATCCGTACGTGCGCGACCACTTCTTCTGGGTAAATTTAAAAGGGGCGGAAAACCGACCGTATACCGTGACTCTGGGCCAGATTGGCGATACGTGGGCGAAACAGACCGGTGCTGTTCCAGAGCATCTGGTTCATCCGATCGAGATCACATCGATTGTAACTTTCATGCAGGCTGGGAACGATACTGGAGCACCAACGACATGGTCGTTTGACGATCTGGTAGTGACTGGCCCGGGCTTTGAAACCGTGCTTCTGGATTTCGAAGGCGATAATTTGTGGACGCCATTGCCAACATCGGAAGGTCTGGACGACGTATTCATCGATGCCCCGGAACCACCTGGTGTTGGTGTACCCGGGTCTGGAATCGGACAAATGATTCTCGGTAGAGGCACCGTCGCTGGAGTTCGCGGCGCATATCGAAGCGCCACCGGCGATCCCATGCCGGTGATCGTTTCCGACAACTTTCTTGAGCAAACAGCAACCGAAATTGGGCAGCCCACCGTCGTTCAGATTCTAGGTGGATTCATACCCGTTGTTCCGATCGGTCAGGCAAGTTTGTTCCCAACCCTCGAACCAGATGACGATCCATTTATGGTTCTCGACGTCAAAACGCTGCTGGCATTCGTCGAGTCACGTGGGCTTGTGTACATCTCAGCCAACGAAGTTTTCCTCGATATCGATTCCGAAAATCATTCAGCAATCACAGCAGAAATTCGTGAAAAATTCCGCAGCGGGGCACTCCTGGACCGGGAGAGGCGAATAAATGAATCTGTAATCGACCCGCTTACGGTTGCCGGCTGGCGTGGTATGGGCGTCGTGTCGCTGATCATTGGCGGTATTGCGCTGGTGCTTGGCTATGTAACTTATCTCGTGGCGCATTCAAATAGGACGATGCACGATTCGGCCTATTTGCGAGCGATGGGACTCTCAAAACCGGGCTTCATGCGAAGCGCCCTGATCGAACACGGCCTCGTGGCTTTCATCGGTGTTGCGGTGGGAGTATCGGCGGGTCTGGTGGCGAGTCGGGTAGCCGTGGGGGCGATCGCCTACTCGGAAACAGGGAGAGCCTTGCTGCCACCGTTCATTCTGCAAACCGATTGGTGGCCGGTGTTAACGATATTGGCCGTGGCTGCGGTAGCCGGGATGTTTGGCGTAATTTCATCGTTCGTCGGATTCTTGCGCAAACCCCTACACGAACTAACCCGCTCAGCAGAATAGGGTGCCACTGGCACCCTATTCTGAGTGATTAGGTAGCTGGCTGAGTCGATCGGTCGAGGGGGTGATACGCCTTCTATCATTGCGAGGAGGCCCGGCGACAGCCTGCCCTGAGCGAAGTCGAACGGGTGGCAACCACGTTAGACCGCAGCTATAGCTGGGACCAAGCCCAAAGCGATTATCGGAGAATCCGAAATACGCTGGCCATCATCATTGAGAAGTAGCCGCCACCGCCAGCACCCGACTAACCCTTGCGCTTCCACCCCGGTCGAGTAAGCACCAACGTTAGCGTTACTTCAGCAGCCTTCGCTCCCGAAATACCCTCAAGCGGCAACTTCTCGAACTGCTCAAGCGAAACTTTCTTCTGCCGAGTCGCCTTGAGATTCTCATCTAGTTCGATCTCGAAATGTTGACCAGTTGCTTCATTGCTGGAAGCTTGAAACCAACCGAACTTCGGAATCGGCCAGTCGTAGGCATCCCATTCCAGATGTTGGCCGATTACTTCCCACGAACCGTCCTTCAGGCCGTCATCTCGAAAATGTTCAATATGAATTGAATCGTTTTCGGTCAGATTTTCTAGATCACCCAAGCTCGGAACCGAATCACGAACCGGCCCGAAAAATCGACCGACCACGGTGCCTCTCGACCCCACGCAAATTGCAATGCCTAATCCGAAACCGCCCGTCTTGAGCGGTACAGCGAAGAAATCGCCTTCTGTGTACGAATGATTATTTACTGAAGCCAAAGAATATTGATCCGAGAATTTGACTGATTACCCGGCGAGTGCCGATTCCAGTCTTTAAACAAACAGTTTCTACGACTAATTTTATTGGATGAAACCTGGATTTAACTCACTCTTACGACGAATACTCGGACGAGGTTCTCGTATTCCTTGGTGTACATATTCCAAGAGGCGACGTGACCAGCGTCTTCAAACGAGTGAAATTCCACAATATCTGGCGATGCGGCTGCGAACTGAACGCTCGTCTCGTGAGGAACAGTATCGTCAGCGTCTCCGTGAATCAACAGAATCGGAACGTCGAGTTCTTCAGAGCGTGATATGAAATCGAGAGCGTTCCAATCGACACCGTACCTGATATTTGTGAAGAATTTGGCGATCGCAGTAATCGGCGTTGGAACGCCACGCTCGGCTGCACCATGATCCACGGTTTGTCCGAAATCAAGCATGGGTGAATCGAGAATTATTCCGACTGTGCGATCTGCAAACTCTGAACTCAACTGATAATTCACAACAACGCCGCCGCCCATCGAATAGCCAATGAGCACTACTTTTTCCGCACCATGGATCAAGGCATATTTAACTGCAGCTTCGACATCTTCCCATTCGGTAACGCCAAAATCATAGAATCCCGATTCGCTGGATGGAGCGCCTTCATCGTTACGGTAGTCGATGGTTAGGGTTGGAGTTCGAATGCTTGCAAGATCATCGAGAATTTTTATCGATGTATCGCGGTTGCTTGTTCGCCCGTGAACAAGAATTGCCCAAACGCTTGAATCCCCAGGGATGTACCACGCTCCAAAATCACCAAGTGGCCCCGGAATCGTCACTTCTTCGTATTCAAGGCCGTACGCCGAGAGCGGATCATGTGGAAACGCGGTTCGATCAAGAAACACGTAATCGCCCGCCTGGAAATCTCCGGCGTAGTCACGAGTGACGGATCCGTCGGATTCCGACAGGATATCGCTCACCTGGCCGTAGCCAGACCCATCGGAAATCCCCCAAAAGCCCTGAGTAGACGGGATTTCTACATCAAAGCCATCCCGCGCTTTTAGCGTGATCGAATCCCCCTCTCGTGCCACGACTTCCAGCGCCAGATCAGGGAGAGCGTTGTCGACCCTCAACCCGTCCTCCTCAAGCACACCCGAGAAGTACCAACCTCCACCGAGCAGCACCAGAAGCGCCAGCCCAATTATTGGCATCACAACGAATCGAATTAATTTGCTGCCCAGAATTTGCTTCATAGTGAATATTCGACCTTTAGTCGGCCCATTCTCGCTTTGTTCGCGGCCATCGTCCCTCAGGTCCCGGCAATTCCGGGAAGGCAGCGTGCGGCTCGGTTTGATACCAGAACGCCACCGAATCAATCTCGTCAGTTAGTGGCTGGAACGTCTTATCGGCCCACCATCCAAGCGCCTGAACTGTCACCTTTAGATCCTCTTTGAATCGAATCGGATCGAGTATGTGCCACCGATACAAACCGTGCTTCGGCACATCATCCTCATCACGAGTCCAGAGCGGATATCCAAGATATGGCGCCGAGTACGTTTCGCCAAAACACCACGCACCACCGAAGTAATCTTCGGTTCCCGTTCCGCAAATCGTCGGGTACTTTCCATCGCCATCGATGAAGAACTTTACCTCGCCCTCACCCCACCAACCGTCCGACATTTGTGTCCAGCCTAGCGCTGTTCCAATGTAGTGACCCTGACCCCTCACACCATCGAGAATTACATGCTCGGGATTATCGCGAGTCGTTATCGACCGACGCCACTGAGCATGGAAATAAGCGGCCTCGTTCGGAACTGGGGTTAGCGAATAGTCAAACTGATAAAAGAACCCTCGAATCTCGTTCCAGTGCTGATTCTCAACCTCGATTCGGCAACGTTTTCTGAACGGCATCTGCCAGTAACTATTGAAACCGCCCGAAGGATTTACGTTCACGGGAATCGAGTTCACGTTGTAGCGCAGGCCGTGTGCGTTTGCGAAGAAATCGGCGATTGGCGATTCTACTGAAGGCGTCTCTTCATCGTCCCAATAAAAACGAATAACGACATCCCGGAGCCCCGCATCTCGCAGCGTAATCCAGATGTGATTTATGATCGCTGGGCCTTCGATATCGGCCAGCACAACAGTCTCACCAGGAGCCAGCGTTATCGCCGGTCGCACTTTCCAGCCCTCACCTAATCGGTGCGAAGGATGCGGTG
>CAVOCL010000151.1:0-5419 GCA_963694185.1 Dehalococcoidia bacterium | reverse complement strand
CTGTACATGTCCGGAGAAATCATGGATTACGACATTAAAGACATCGGTCTTGCCGAAAAGGGCCGACTTCGCGCCGAATGGGCCGAACGAGAAATGCCCGTTCTGCGAACCATCAAAGAGCGTTTCGCTAAAGAAAAGCCTCTTGAAGGCATCAGGCTCGCAGGTTGTCTGCACATCACAGCAGAAACTGCGAACCTCGCTCACACCTTGGTAGCCGCAGGAGCCGACCTAACGCTCTGCGCTTCCAACCCACTTTCAACTCAAGACGACATTGCAGCTCACCTCGTTGAGTCTGGCATCCCGATCTTCGCTATCAAAGACGAAGACGAAAAGACCTACTTCGACCACATGGTCGCAACGGTAGATACAGCTCCGCAGATCACCATGGATGACGGCGCCGACGTTGTTGCAATGCTGCACACCGACAAGAAGCACCTCCTTAGTGGTGTACTCGGTGGAATGGAAGAAACCACTACCGGTGTTATTCGCTTGAAGGCGCTTCACGGCGAAGGCAAGCTTGCTTACCCGATCGTTGCAGTAAACGACTCGCAGACCAAGCACATGTTCGATAACCGCTACGGCACAGGCCAGAGCTCACTCGACGGAATTATCCGTGCCACCAACATGCTCATCACCGGCAAAACCGTTGTTACGGTTGGTTACGGCTGGTGTGGCAAGGGCTTCGCGATGCGAGCCAAGGGCATGGGCGCCCACACTGTTGTGTGTGAAGTCGACCCAGTAAAGGCTCTCGAAGCTGTCATGGATGGCCACTCGGTCATGAGCATGGACGAAGCGTGCAAAATCGGAGACATCTTCGTTACCGTTACTGGCGGTATGAAGGCAGTCGACGGCAAGCACTTCGAGAACATGAAAGATGGCGCAGTTGTTGCCAACTCAGGTCACTTCAATATCGAAATCAACGTTGAAGCACTTGAAGCAATGTCCGAAGCAAAACGGAGCGTTCGTGAATTCGTTGAAGAGTACACACTCGAAGACGGCCGAAAAGTATTCCTGCTTGCACAGGGTCGATTGATCAACCTCGGCGCAGCTGAAGGCCACCCGCCTTCAGTTATGGACATGAGCTTTGCTAACCAGGCACTTGCCGGTGAGTACATCATGCAGAACTACAAGAAGCTCGACCCCGGTGTGTACACGTTACCTTCGGAAGTCGATACCGACATCGCCAGCCTCAAGCTTGGCGCTATGGGAATGTCCTACGACACGCTCACTAAGGAACAGGACATCTACCTCAACAGCTGGGAAGTCGGAACTTAACCTCCCCCCAAGCTAGTTAAATAGATAAAATGACCCCGGCAATTTCGTAAAGGAATTGCCGGGGCCTTTCTACGACACAGACTATTCAAAGCAAAATATGGTCAACACAAACTACTTACTAACCTCGGAATCTGTATCCGAAGGTCATCCCGATAAGATGGCCGACCAGATTTCCGACGGGGTTCTCGACGCCCTGCTCGAGCAAGATCCTATGAGCCGTGTGGCATGCGAAACTTCGCTCACCACTGGCCTCGTGCTGGTATTCGGTGAAATCACCACCAGCGCCTATGTCGATATACAGAAAATCGTCCGTGCCACGATCAAGAAGATCGGCTACGACGATCCTGCTTACGGTTTCGATAGCGAAGGCTGTTCAGTGCTAATCGCACTCGACGAGCAGTCGACCGATATCTCTGCTGGTGTTACCGAAGCACTCGAAATTCGAGGCGAAGACGGAGCCAGTGAAGTCGGAGCCGGTGATCAGGGAATGATGATTGGCTACGCTGCCAACGAAACCCCTGAACTCATGCCGCTTCCGATTGCAATCGCTCACGGGCTGACTCGACGATTGTCGGTTGTTCGTCGCGATGGCACTATCAGTTATCTCCGCCCCGACACCAAGAGTCAGGTGACGATTGAGTACACCGAGGATCACAAGCCCGTACGAGTCGACACTATCGTCATCTCGGCGCAGCACGATCCCGATGCTACCAACGAGCAGATCGACGCAGATATTCGAAAGCACGTCATTAGCGAAGTCGTTCCAGCTGAGCTTCTTGACGATGACACCAAGTACTACATCAATCCGTCAGGTCGATTCGTAATCGGTGGTCCGGTTGGTGACGCTGGCCTGACTGGCCGAAAGATCATCGTAGACACATACGGTGGAAGTGCTCGCCATGGTGGAGGAGCTTTCTCGGGTAAGGACCCGACGAAGGTCGACCGTTCTGGCGCATACGCTGCTCGCTGGGTTGCCAAGAACCTTGTCGCAGCTGGTTTGGCCGATCGTGCAGAGGTACAGATTTCCTACGCAATTGGTGTTTCGACACCGATTTCGATTCAGGTTGATACCAAAGGCACAGGCAACAAACCTGAGAGCGAACTCGTTGAACTGGTGAAAGCCAACTTCGATCTGCGACCGCAGGCGATTATTGACCACTTCGACCTACGACGTCCGATCTACCAGCAGACAGCTGCGTATGGCCACTTCGGTCGAGATGATCTCGATTTGCCGTGGGAGAAACTCGATCGAGTTGACGCTCTAAAGAGCTAGACTTCGTACGAACATTCGAATTACCGTGGGGCAGGAACATGTGAACAAGTTTCACATCCTGCCCCATTGTCATTTAAAGGAAAGGCAACTCCAGTATGAGCGATCGCCCAAACATCAAGTTCGGCACCGACGGTTGGAGGGCGATTGTCGCCGAGGATTTCACCTTTGCGAACGTGCGAGCGTGCGCTGAAGCCGTCGCACGCAATTTGATTGCGTCGGGTCGTTCTCGTAGTGGGCTAGTTGTTGGATTCGACACACGCTACGGATCGGCAAGATTCGCCAAGGCGGTGGCCGATGTTGTGAACGGCTACGGTATCGCCACGCACACGTTCGATGTTCCCGCACCAACGCCCGCCTGCAGCTTTGCAGTAGTTGATCATGAGGCAGCAAACGGCGTGATGATCACTGCGAGCCACAATCCGCCCGAATGGAACGGATTCAAGGTGAAGTCTTCTGCTGGCGGATCTGCAACACCGGAAGAAGTGGCGAATATCGAGCTTCATCTCGCCGATGTGCTCGATGGCAAGTCATCGCATGCGGGCACCGACGTTGCGCAGGGCCAAGTATTCGATGTCATCGCTCCTTATATAGAGCAACTACATCGAGTCATAGATGCAGCACCGATCAAATCACAGCCTTTAAAGGTGGTGGTCGATGCGATGCACGGTTCGGGTACCGGCATCATTCCAAAGATGCTAGAAGGCGGTGCGATAAAGGTGACCGAGATTCGATCGGACCACAACCCGAACTTCCCGGGCATGAACCAGCCTGAACCGATCGAGCACAATTTGATTCCTCTTTCAGAGGCAGTTCGAGAACTCGGGGCCGATATAGGAATTGCTCTGGATGGCGACGCCGACCGCGTGGGCATCGTGGATGAGAACGGCAAGTACCTAACAACACTTGAAGTCTTTTCACTCCTAACCGATCACTTTATGGGCAGGCGCAAAGAAACAGGTGGGGTCGCCTGCACTATCACCATGTCATCGATGGTGGACAAGCTGTCAGCCATTTATGATGCCCCGGTTTACCGAACGCCTGTGGGGTTCAAATATGTTGGCCCAACGATGATCGACAACGATTGTTCGATGGGTGGTGAAGAAAGCGGCGGTTATGCGTTTAAGGGTCATGTGCCGGAAAGGGATGGGTCGCTTTCAGGGCTGCTATTCCTTGAGGCGATGGTTATGAGCGGCAAAAAGCCGTCGGAATTATTGGCCGATTTGCACACCCTTGTAGGACCACATACGTTCCGTCGCATCGATGTTTCCTACGAAGAATCACAACGCGTCAAACTAGCCAAAGCCGTTTCGGAAGCTTCCCCCAACACTCTGGGAGGACTGGTGCTTGAGTCAGATGACCGGCGTGATGGAGTACGGTTCAACCTCGCTGGCGGTTCATGGGCCGTGGTGCGAATGTCGGGAACCGAGCCACTGGTTCGGATTTATGCCGAGACGCCCGACGAAGCCACTCTCGAAGGCGTACTCAGCGATTTACGTTCGGTATTAGGCGTTTAGCCGCGGCTGCACGATATACAACGATGGCTATAGGGCAAGACTGATCGAACGCAGGTCGATAAATATTGTCACGTTCACAGACTGGCAATCTCGCCACAGTTCGCGACAATAGGAATTCGGTTCTACGGAATCGAAATTTTGTGCCGGGGTGGCGGAATGGTAGACGCGGCGGATTTAAAATCCTCTGTCTTAACAGACGTGTGGGTTCGAGTCCCACCCTCGGTACCAAGAGTAAATACGTTCAACTCGGGTATTTGAACAACGAAAGGCGGATTACGCCTTTACGGTCAGATGCCCGAGTTGACTACGTATTTGACTACAACCAGCAGATACTCCGTTCTATATGCCAAGAGCCAAAGCGACTGTTTCCGTTGTTCTCTTATTAGCTTCCGGCAGTGCATGTGCGTACAACGCAAGCGTTATCGCAACACTTGCGTGCCCTGCCCATTGAGAAACATCCGCAATAGGTGCACCCTGCGCCAGTGCATGAGATATAGCGGTGTGCCTGAGATCATGGACCCTTGTAGAGGTCGGCAAACCAGCCGTTCGTAGGATTGGTTCCAGGTGCCTCCGCTTGAGACTCGAAACGATTAGAGGCCTGCCGTCATTGCGTGCAAACACAAAGCCGTGGTCTACGTGTTTTTCTTCAGATGCGATGATCCGCTCATTATCTCTTTTCCTGTGAGATACGAGCTCATTAACGAGAGACTTCGTCAGACCAATCTTGCGCCGGCTACGAACACTCTTAGGTGCATCTAATGACCACGCTCCACCCTTCAGGTCGCGTAAAGAATGGTTAACCGTGAGCGCATGATCATCAAGGTTAATGTCTGACCACCTGAGAGCCGCCAACTCCCCTGCACGCAAAGCCGTACCAAGAGCGATTCGCCAAAGCGCACGAAGTGATGTCTCGTCGGCCGCAATCCTCAGTCGGTCAACCTCTGGGCGATCAAGAATACTCATCTCGGTATGAACTACTTTTGGCGGCCTAGCTAAGGACACAACGTTGCGTGAGACGTAACCCCATCGAAGTGCGTCCTGAATCATTGTTCGTGCCGCTACGTGAACATGCCTAACTGTATTGGCAGCAAGGCCTTTGATTAGTAGTTCCGAATATAACGTGGTGAAGTCGGTTGGCACGATTTGCTGAAGCCTGCGCTTACCTAAAGCTGGCCTTACGTGGATACGAATGAGTTGCTCATATCTTTCGTAGGTTCGAGTGCTTACATTCGCTCGTTTGTAAGCCAGCCATTCATCGGCAAAGATATCGAGAATCCGATCAGCACCATCGAGCAAGCCGTTGTCCCTGGCGTCCTCAAGTTTCCTTTTTTTCACCATAGCTTCGCCCTGCGTCTTG
>CAVOCL010000150.1:0-5464 GCA_963694185.1 Dehalococcoidia bacterium | reverse complement strand
TGGATACTAGAAATCGCACGGTTCTACTTCGTTGCCGATGCGCTCGGAATGGACATTTCGTTCGGCATCATCATGTTCGCCGCCCTCGCAAACGCAATGCTCACAACTATCCCAACCCCCGGTGGATTCGGATTCGTTGAGGGTGGTCTCACCGGGTTATTGATCTTGTTCGGACGCACCGACAGCGAAGCGATCAGTTTGGTCGCCGTAGATCGAACGATCAGCTGGCTCAGCGTGGTCTTCTTCGGCGGAATCCTGTTCGTGGTGTGGCACGCAGTAAAAGCAAAAAACGCCACGGGCTCTTCGTCCGCCCAAGCCGAATAACAGTTCGCTCCCACCGTAAACTGGGCTAGTATCAACGCTTCGTAAATTTCTCACGCAAGAACAGGGGTTCGTTCGTATGGCCGACAAGAAAAAAGTGCTCGTTACCGGGCTTAGCGGACTGGTAGGATCAGCTTTGCGAAGCGAGTTCGAAGAGCGATACGAGCTCAGTTCGTTGTCCCGATACGGCACCGAAGGGCTCGACGACGCCCACAACTTCAAGGGCAACATCGCTGAACTCGATTCCATGATTCCCGCCTTTGAAGGCCAGCATACCGTGGTTCACCTCGCCGCCGACCGCAGCGCCAACGCCAACTGGGAATCAGCCCTGCGCAACAACTTTGTCGGGGTCTACAACGTGTACGAAGCAGCGAAACGCACCGGCGTAAAGCGAGTCGTTTTTGGCAGCTCCCAGCACGCAATCGGGGGCTTCTATCAAGACGAGCCGTACAAGTCGGTTATTGCCGGCAAGTTCGATGAGGTAAAACGTCCTTTCAAGCTAATCGACGAAACCGTGCCGATCCGACCCGACGGCTACTACGGTGCGTCGAAGGCCTACGCCGAAGGACTCGGCAGCTACTACAGCGAGTTCCATGGCATATCGTCGATCAATATACGAATTGGCTGGACGATCTCAAACGACGACCCCACCACGAACGGTGGCGGACTCGCAATGTGGCTATCGCACCGTGACACTGCCCAGATCCACGTAAAAGCCGTCGATGCGCCAGATTCGCTGATGTACACCGTCGTATTCGCCATGAGTGACAACGAATGGAATATCTTCTCGCTCGATAAAGCCAGAGAAGTTCTCGGCTACGAACCGCAAGACGACGCAGGCCACGTCTTGAATCTCGATCGCAATATGCCCGAACGAGACAACACCGACTTCAAACAACACGAAGAAGACCCCGAAACGTATTAGGCGAGTGTTCTGAGCCCTCCTGCGCCTTCCTTTCCCGAGCGAAGTCATCGCAACCGAGGGATCTGGGGCAGGGACGCGCACGACGTTTCAGCAGCAACACCTTTTGATGCAGTCGGCCATCCTCACCTCCACATCCGAATCAGCGTCTATCAGCTAACCAATAAACAGCCCCCCTGTGCTACGATTTTTAATCGGGCCTCGCCAAACAAACAAACGGCGCGCCCACCCCGCAGAAAACGGGGCTGTAGCTCAATTGGGAGAGCGCCTCAATGGCATTGAGGAGGTAGAGGGTTCGAATCCCTCCAGCTCCACCAGAAATCCAAAACGCCGACTCATTATTGAGTCGGTGCTTTTCTTGTTCCGTCATCCTGAACTGGATTCAGGACCTCGAACAACGAGCAACAACCCCTACGCCGAAACCTCACCAGCCACTCCAAGCCGCTTCTTCGCCTCTGCGTAAACATCGTCCGCAAGCGCACCCTTGGCAGCAGCCGCAGCGTTTTGCGCCATGTGATCGGGATTCAGAGTTCCAACAATCGTCGTGTGCATCTCAGGATGACTCAACGTAAACCTCAGCAAGAAATCAGTGCGACTCTCGCCTTCATCCAGCAACTCGCCCAATCCAGCCGATTCAAACGTCTTCCACGGATCAGGCTTCGAAACGCCAGACTCCCCAGGCTCGCCCTTCGCAACACCACCACGAACAACCGTTCCAATGCCCAAATCACCAGCCCGAGAAATCAAGTCCTCGTGCTCACGTTCCAACGCTGAGTACGGAATCTGCATCACATCAAACACACCCATGTCGATCTGACCCGGTAAGTTCGGCAGCGTTCCAGAAATACCCAGATGGCGAATTTTGCCCTGCTGCTGAAAATCAAGCAGGGTTTCGATCGCACCGTTTTCTTCCAGCGTTTCTCGAGAAGGACTTCCGTGGAACTGCACCACATCGAGATAGTCGGTCTTCATACGACGCAGACTTTGCTCGATGCCCTCAACGATGTTTGCCTTTGTATAAACGTGCGGCTGAGGTCCCTCTGGGACAGTCGGACCACTCACCATGCATCCACACTTAGACGCCAGCAAATACTCGTCACGACGGTGTGAAATGAACTGCCCGATAAACCCCTCGCTCAAGCCGTAATCGATAGACGTATCGATGTAGTTCACGCCCGAATCAAGAACGGCATTCAAAATCGTCTCGGCCTGAGCAGCGGTCACATCACGCCCCCGCGGCCCACCGCGAATCTCCATCGCCCCAAACCCAAGCTTGGTGACCTCTAATCCCGTCCTGCCAAGAGTCGCCGTCGGTAGTCCATTAGGCATAGAAAATTTTCCCTTGCAAAATCAATAATCGTCTCTCTAGCCGCATATTACTCCCACGGTCGTCGAGAGATAACGACTTCAGAGCATCTGATCTAATCGAAATGACATCCCAGCTTTATCGCGTCACCAAGCGATGACATCAACATCATAAAAGCCGTGTTTAGCTCCGAAAAAGGCAATACCGGGTCAACAACCGCATCCCCACTCAGATATCCGCTCTCGAATAGATCACAGCAAGCTTCGAATATTCGTCTCTGATCCCACCTCGGATGATCTCTGTTGGGATCGCTCACTGCTCTTGAAAATACAATCTGTGGCCGGTTCATGTGTGCCTCTGCACCAAAATCTAGTCCCAACCCATACGGTGGCGGAAACGCACCAGCCATCACCGTTCCTCCGAACGCAACTCCGCGTAAAGCAGCCTGCATCGCCTGAGCCGACCCGCTGTACTCGATCGCAACGTCGACCCCACGTGATTTCGTAGCCTCTTTGAGTTCAATGCCAACATCGCAATCCGTCGGATCGAGTACCAAATCTGCCCCACAAGCGATTCCCGCTGATCGTCGATTTAGCATGGGATCAACCCCGATCACGATACTTGCCCCCGCTGCCTTTGCGACCTGAACTGCCATTAATCCAATTGCACCAAGCCCAAACACAGCCACAGCATCTCCAACTCGAACGTTGCCATCACGAACGGCTCCAACTGCGAACTGAGCAGGATCCAGACAAACGGCACTCTTCCACGAAACCCCGTCGGGTATCACCCAGCACCTATCGGCCGCTACAACATGCTCTTCTCGCAGAGGTGCATGCGCAGTCACGGTGTCACCGATTTTGAACCCGCTCACGTTGGTGCCAACACGAGTCACACTACCGACAACCATGTTTCCAACGGGTCTCGATGTTGCTGGATTTTCAAGCGAATCATCGGCAATGAACAGTCCGAGCTCTTCATCGAAACGACCTCTGGCTGCGGCATACCCTGCGAGATTCGCCAGCTCTGTTCCATGCTTTGCCGCACCAAACTGACTCTGAATTCCGATGTCCAACGGCCCCAACTAAGGAAGTTCGTACTCCCTAAACGTCACCGTCTCTGCCGATATCGCCACAAGTTCTCTCGTCATTGAATTCCGATCTCGATCAAACACCAATTGCTAACTGACCCTGTCGTAGTGGCAGGATAGTACCGTTTTTCGTCAATTCCGGGGTGCGACTGACCTCGAAAGCACCGACCGCATCAGCAAAAGAACCATGCAGCAAAGTCGTTCCAAAGCCGGTTCCCGCTTAGTAAATTCATCGTTCCTATGTATCCTTCCCGCCAACTGGCAAGTAAATTAGCTCGCACAACCACCACTCGAAACAATCGAATGAAAGTTACTAGGTAACTGGAGACCCTGATGTCTGATTCGGAACTTTACTCACCATCGGAATCGTTCGCAGCAAACGCTCACCTGAAGAGCTTCGACGAATACAAGGCCGAGTACGAACGCTCGATCTCCGACCCCGACGGCTTCTGGGCCGAAAAAGCCTCCGAATACCACTGGTACAAGAAGTGGGACACCGTCCGATCATTCAACTACGACGTTCGTAAAGGACCCGTTGAAATCAAGTGGTTCGAAGGCGGACAAACCAACATCGCCTACAACTGCCTCGACCGACACCTCGATACCAAAGGCGACCAAACCGCCATCATCTGGGAAGGCAACGAACCCGGCGAACAACGAGAAATCACCTACAAAGAGCTTCACGCCGAAGTAGGCAAGTTCGCAAATGTATTGAAATCACAGGGCGTTAAAAAGGGCGACCGCGTGTCGATCTACATGCCCATGATCCCCGAACTCGCAGTAGCCATGCTCGCCTGCGCCCGCATAGGCGCCATCCACTCAATCGTCTTCGGCGGATTCTCTGCCGACGCACTTGGCGGCCGCATGGCCGACGCCACTTCCACGGTCCTCATCACCTGCAACGGCACAAACCGCGGCGCAAAGCCGTTAGAAATGAAAACCGTCGCCGACGCCGCAATCGAAATCGCCGAAGCCAAAATGGGCATCCCCGTCGAAACCTGCATCGTCGTCGAACGAATCCCCGGCAGCGTAGGCGTTGAACACGATATGAAAGAAGGCCGGGACCACTGGTACGCCGACCTAATGGCGAACGCCGACCCCGTGAACGAAGCCGAACACATGGAGTCCGAAGACCCCCTCTTCATCCTCTATACGTCTGGCTCAACCGGCCAGCCCAAAGGCGTGCTCCACACCACCGGCGGCTACATGGTCTACGCCTCGCAAACCCACAAATACGTCTTCGACTACCACGACAGCGACATCTACTTCTGCACCGCCGACATCGGCTGGGTAACTGGCCACTCCTACATCGTTTACGGACCCCTAGCGAACGGCGCAACAACGCTCATGTTCGAAGGAATTCCAACGTATCCAGGACCCGACCGCTTCTGGCAGATCGTCGAAAAGTGGAACGTCAGCCAGTTCTACACAGCTCCTACCGCCATCAGAGCGATCGCAGCTCTCGGCGATCACTACCCCGACAAGTACGAAATGCCTTCTCTGAAGCTTCTTGGATCTGTTGGCGAACCGATCAACCCCGAAGCCTGGCGCTGGTACAACACCCACGTCGGCAAAGGACGTTGCCCGATCGTCGATACGTGGTGGCAAACCGAAACCGGCGGAATTCTAATAACTCCTATTCCGGGTGCCGTGCCGACCAAACCCGGTGCGGCTTCTATGCCGTTCTTCGGTGTTGAACCCGAAATTCTCGATCCTGAAACCGGCAAGGTGCTAGAAGGCAACGGTGTTTCGGGCGTGCTTGCTTTGAAGGCCACGTGGCCGGGTCAGATGCGCACGCTTTACGGCGATCACAAGCGATTCGAAG